>NZ_JADBUN010000086.1:0-11440 GCF_020245625.1 Microcystis sp. M049S2
GAAAACGGCTTTACGATATTTGGCTGGGAACACTAAATGATATAGCAAAACACTTACATTATGGCTCTTATGGATGTATTCACTCATTTTTCTATTATACGCCGCGAGCGGCGGGGAATTAGACCCGAAGAGATTAAAAAGAATACACGGCTGTTTTGATATTTTGGTAGTTATCATCTAGGTCTGATTCTAGGAGAATAATTGCAGTAATTCTTCTAGTCATCTCGCTTACTTCCTGCACTTCTGCGATAGTTAATCCCCGTCCTAATAATTTTTCCTCGCGATAACTTAGCCATTTTTTAATAACTTGATAACCCCCGATGGTATATTCCCAAACCCGGGCCGGTATATTTTGCCAATAGGCTCGATCATTGAGATAAATATCATAGGTGGTCGTTCCTAATAATTTTCGCATTTCTGGGCTAATTACGCTCATTTCTGCGGTTGTATATTGTCTGGCGATCGCTTTTCCTTTACCCGGCATTGTCACACCATTTTTACCCCCGTGTCCCCAACCGACATTAATAATTAAATCCCCCTTATCTGGGTTTAAATTTTCCCCATCAGTGCAGGAAATCAAGGCGATTTTTTGCAGTGCAGGGATCGGTTTTTTGGTGACTCCTATAACGGGATTTTCTGTGTCTAAAAGAGAGGCGATCGCTTGTCCTAGTTGGGCAGATTTAATTAATAATTCTTGGCTATTGGGAAGGGGAATCCTTGGGAAGTCTTGACGAATACCGTCGGCATTTTCCCCAAGATACAAGGGAGAGTATCCAATCGCTAATGCGTGCAGCCAAATTAAGGAGGCATTCTCGATATTTTCATCAAGATTATTAATACCCAGTTGATTTAAGTATTGACGAGATTTTTCTGAGAGATTGGCTTTTGTTTTAACAGTTGTATAACTTTCAAAATTAAATAATTTATCTTGTTTTTTTGCTTCATGTTTCGCAGAAGGATAAATTAACATGGGAAATGCAACTGCATGACCTCTCATACAATCCCTAGCAAAAAGACTTTGAGTAAATAGAAATGGAATTCCTTCTGGTTGAGCAACTCCTTTAGAACGACTTAATAAAAATAAATTTTTATATGTGTATTGTACATATAAATCTGGCCTTACTCTTTTCCAAACATTAGGGGCTAAAGTAATATAACACCATCTTGTATCATAGGGACGGAAATTATATCTTTTCAGGTTATTTTCTTTAAACGAATCTAATTGATGTGCTTTTTTTCGTACAGTTTTAGCATCAAAAGACGCACTATCTCGACTTAACCCAGTTTTTAAAGTTAAAAATTCATCCCAGTCAGTTGTTTTATCAAAATACTTTTGCATTCTTAATGATAAAATATCTTGATCACAATCTATAAGTGCATTTGCACGATCTTCATCCATACCCTGTAATGGAATAATTAATGATGAATCTTGACAAGATAAATCTGTTAACTTTGGCCATACTAAATAGTGAGAGGAAACATCGGAGGGACGGAAAGAATAACGATTAGATTGTTCTGGGTTAGAGACTTGATACAAAGAATCAAAATCTTGATTATTTAAACTATCTAATAACTGTTCTCGTTTAGCAACTCCCCAGAAATGGCGAAAATAGACATCAACATTTTTATTCCTTACTTCCTTTCTTACCATTAATCCGATAGTTGTCCCGACTCGAATCCCTTCCTTATTATATTGAGTAGAAAAAACACTAGGATCTGGATTACCTTCAGGGGTTAACTTTCCCGTTTCGCGACTATCCCCATTGAGACAATCAAACCAAAGGCGATCAAATTCTTGTAAAAATCTTTGTCGCATCACCACAAAAGAAGGATCACCGAGATAGGAAAAATTAGAAATATAACAAACAACCCCTTTATCAGTATTTTCTGAAATACATCTTTCTGCTAAACGGAAAAAGCGCACATATAACTCATCCAAATTAAACTTTTTAATCCCCCAATCGGAGATTAAACCCTGTTTATACACTTCCACTAAACCTGCTTCTTCTGCGGGACTGGTTCCAGCAAAAGCATTGTAGGGAGGATTACCGAGAATAACTAAAATCGGTTTACCGCGCTTAACTTCATCAGCTGCTTCTCGTTCCTTATTTAACTCTGGAAAACTTAATTGTAGCTGTTGAATTTTCTGTTTACTTTCCTCATCGGGAGGTTGCCAACCAGTTAAAGCATTAGTCAGATAAATCCCCACCCGTTCACTATCTTCTATTAAAGGTACACCCAAACTTTGCAGGAATAAACCTAATTGTAGATGAGCGACGACAAAAGGAGCGGTTAAAATCTCGAAACCGAAAATTCTTTCTATGGCTGCTTTTTTCACCAAAGCCATGGCTAAAGCACCCGCGCCATTTTCCTGTAAAGTATCGGTAATATAGCGCAAAACCTCGACTAAATAAGCACCAGTTCCACAGCAAGGATCGAGAATATAAACATCGGGATTAGCTAAACCGTCCTCGATATTTAATTCTTCTCGTAAAACTCGATCGACTCGCGCTACCATATAGCGAACAATTTCCGGAGGAGTGTACCAAACTCCCAATTCTTTGCGTAAATCGGGATCAAAAGCTTGCAAAAATGGTTCATAGAAATACTGTACCGCTTGTCCCTCATCGAATTGACGAAAAAACTCCTCTCGTCGCACTCGATTTAAAGCTGCACCGGTCCAATTCAAGACTTCTACTAATCCCAAAGATTTTAACTTACTCGGTGCGGCGATCTGCTCGAATAGGATCGCTAACATGGGAACATGGAGATGGTGGGCTGCGGATTTCCAATCGAATTTATCCTCTTTATCCTCGCGATTGAGGTTTTGCTTGTGCCATAATACCCAAGCAGAAAATAAACCATAAAAGAGGGTTTGCACGAGGGTAGAACGAAAAAATTTATTTCCCTGTTCCCGTTCAAATTTGATACCTAGGGCATTTTCTAAAGCTTGACGAATATTGGCCAGAGCGGGAAGATCGGAATGATGTTCTAAGCGTGCTTTTGCGTCCCGCGCATAGGAAGCAAGAAACCAAGCAACATCGGCCGGTGAGGTGATAGGAGCCGCCTGTAAAAGCACTCTCTTTAGGTATTCTAAGAGGCTATCACCGTGTTCGGCGGCAAATTTGGATGGATTTGAGGTTTTTAGCCAAAACTCGGCTTCTGACGGGGCTAAACTATAGGCTTCTAATTCTACCGGTTGACCTTGGCTATTGCGACCGATGAGCAGAAAATCGCGATAATTGCTGACTAATACTTGACCGTATTTTTGCCAGTATTTTTGTACTTTCTCGCTGGCGGCGATTTTTTTGATATCTTCTTTGGTTCCCTTAATCTCGATCGCGCCTCTTTCGGGAAAAATCGCCGTAAAAGGTTCTAATTCTTGATTTTTGGGGAATTGATCGACGTTAAAAAGTCCCCCGTCCGGCAATCCCGCACCCTGATTTCTGAGGTTGATAATGCAGCGCACTCGCGGTTTTAGGGTTTTACCGATTTCGTTGAGGAGAGTTTCGAGAGTGCCGTAGTAGGAGGTTTCTTTTACTGCTGCTTGGGAGGAGTGGATTTCTTGCAGGTTGCGAAAATAATTGACGAGGGGATTCATTAGGAGTCTTGTAAAAATCAAAAATTGTTGTTAGGGTTAGGAGTCAGGAGTCGGTCGTTAGGAGAATTAGGAATGAATAATAATTGGCGTTGCTGATTTGAGATATGAATCTTCTTTTGTGGGATTTTTAAAACCTAGACCCAAACTAACTTTTGGATAGGTGCAAGGTTGTCATTCATACCTTGATTCAGCAACGCCTAATAATTAACTAAATAGTCTATTTACATATTTTATGCCATTTAATCCTTATTTTTGCCATTTTTGAACCCTCAAAAATTAATGATCGGTCGCAACTAGCTTCTGAAGCCTAATCCTGGTCAGGCGTTTGCTTACGGGCCCTCTCTACTCGCACTTAGAAATTAATTGAATGGAAAGAGCTTCTACGGTACAGTGAAAGTTAACGTTGCTGTTGGAAAAAACCTAATCCCATGAATCGTCGTGAATTTGTTGCCCTCGTTGGTGTTGGCGGAGCCATGGCCTGCGCCCCAGAAATCCTAGGGACGGCTACCGACCAAGAGATGACCCCGGCCCAAGCGGCGGATGGCTTTGTGAAAGTGACGGGCATTACCCTCAAAGAATTAGAAGCCAAAGGCAGTTTTCTGGATAAAAAATCCCCGGTCGGCTCCTTGCTCCTCATCTGGGAGAAAAATACGAAAAAGATCAGTGCAGTAAACCCGACTTGTACCCATGAAGGCTGTACGGTGAAATGGAATACTGGCGCACAGATTTTAGCTTGTCCCTGCCATCCGGGAAAATTTACCGCCACTGGGGTCGTCACGAATAAACCCCCAAAAGGCAATCTAACCACCTATCAAGTCAAGGTCGAAAAAGACGTTATTTTCGTGAAAAAAGCTTAACGGGGTTGACGGAATACTGGGTTAGGCATAATTGAGGAAAAACTCGCACAATTTCGGTTTCAGACTTCTGCGGCTTTTTCTTGCTCAATCTCGGTCTCCAATTCTTGACGTAATTCTTCTAGAGAAGTGGTGGCAGCTGTCTGAGATAATCTTTCTTGTGACCAATTTAAGGACTGAAAAAGTCGTTGAGCGTTAGCTGGAGAGCGCAAAAGATAAACTTCTTCTAATAAAGCGGATAATTCGTCAGCAGCAATCAAGTCCACATCATGATGACCCTGACGTTGGACAATAACGATCGAGTTTCCCAGTTCTACTTGTTCTAAAACCTGAAGAAAATGTTCCTGTGCTTGGGTATAGCTAGTATAGGTGGTGGGGATGGGCAGCATGGCCATTAATCAACTCCGCAGTCAAAAAATTAATCAATGGGTGCGTTAACAAAGAGTAACGCACCCCAAAGAAATTACACCGAAGTTAAGGTTTTCTCCGCGCTAATTTGCGCTTCGGGACTATCCGCTTCCGAGGGAGGGACCACTTGCCAGAATTGACCGAGATAGCTATCCCAATTAGCTAAAATTAACTTACCTTTGGGGCTATTAGTGCGTTCTACATGGGCCTCAATTAAAGATTTTAACTGTTCCGCACCGGCAGCCGTGCCAACCCGTTGAATCTTGACAATTTCGGGGTTAAGTTTCTCCGGTAGGGACGGATCAAGGATATAAGCTAATCCTCCCGTCATCCCGGCGCCGACGTTGCGACCGACGGAACCAAGCACGACAATTACCCCCCCGGTCATATATTCACAGAGGTGATCCCCGGCCCCTTCGATAACTGCTTTCGCGGTGGAATTGCGAACAGCAAAGCGTTCACCAGCGCGACCATTAACGTATAATACCCCACCGGTAGCCCCGTAGAGACAGGTATTACCGATGATAGCGTTATCTTCGGGCTGATAATTGGCGTTTTGGGGCGGTACGATGACAATTTCGCCGCCGTAGATGCCTTTACCCACATAATCGTTAGCTTCTCCCTCTAAATGGAGATTGACACCGGGTAAATTAAAGGCTCCGAAACTTTGACCGGCCGCACCCTGGAAATTGAGCTTAATTTCGCCTTCAAAGCCATCATTACCGTATTTTTGGGCAATTACCCCCGCAATTCTCGCCCCGACAGAGCGATCGGTATTGACAATCCTGTAGGTTTTGCTGACGGTTCCCTGTTGCTCGATCGCCTGTTTAATCTCGCTATCGGCTAGAATTTCCTCATCGAGGACAGCACCGTTACTATGTACTTCCTCGTGCTGCAACCAAGAGCGATCGCTGCGGCCATCGGGTAAATTCAATAAACAATCGAGATTGAGGGATTCTGTCTTAGTTAAACGAGCATCGGAGCGCACTTTTAACAGATCTGCCCGGCCAATCACCTCATTTAAACTGTGATAGCCTAATTTCGCCAATAATTGCCGCGTTTCCTCAGCCACTAAAGTAAAGAAATTGACCACATGAGCGGGAATTCCTGGAAAACGAGATCGCAGACGTTCCTGCTGGGTAGCGACTCCCACAGGGCAATTATTCGTGTGACAGACGCGGGCCATGATACACCCCTCGGCAATCATGGAAATGGAACCAAAACCGAATTCCTCCGCACCCATCAGAGCAGCCATGAGGATATCCCAACCGGTTTTTAGTCCTCCATCTGCGCGCAAAATCACCCGATGACGCAGTTGATTTTCCATTAACATCCGATGCACTTCCGTCACTCCCAATTCCCAGGGACTACCCGCGTGTTTGATCGAACTTAGGGGTGATGCACCTGTACCACCATCGTGGCCCGAAATCTGGATAATATCAGCGTTAGCTTTGGCAACTCCGGCCGCAATTGTACCGATACCGATCTCGGCCACTAATTTGACGGAAACTTTGGCCCGGGGGTTAATTTGGTGTAAATCGTAGATTAATTGTGCTAAATCTTCGATCGAGTAGATATCGTGGTGAGGAGGGGGAGAAATCAAGGTTACTCCCGGTTTTGATCGCCGTAACATGGCAATATAGGGACTGACTTTTTTCCCGGGTAATTGACCTCCTTCTCCCGGTTTTGCTCCCTGGGCCATTTTAATCTCTAGCTGTTTTCCACTCATTAAGTATTCGGGAGTGACTCCAAAACGGCCCGAAGCTATCTGTTTAATGGCAGAATTGGCTGTATCACCGTTTTTTAAGCCGTTTAGGTGAGGCATGGTCACGGAATGTCCCTCGGCATCCACATCGCTTAAGCTGGTGTAACGGATCGGATCTTCTCCCCCTTCTCCAGAATTGGACTTACCTCCGATGCGATTCATGGCGATCGCTAGGGTTTCGTGTGCTTCCCGGCCCAAGGCACCGAGGGACATTCCCCCTGTGCAGAAGCGTTGCAGGATACTTTCGATCGATTCTACTGCTTCGAGGGGAATTGAGGCTCGATCGCTGTTAAATTCTAATAGATCGCGCAATGCAGTAACGGGTCTTTCCTGCAAGATTTGGCGATAGGTTTCGTAATGGTCATATCCTTCACCTTCGGAGTGAGCGGCCACGGCTTTATGGAGTGCTTTCGCCATTTCCGGGGAATTCATGTGGTATTCTCCCCCCGGACGGTAGTTGACAAAACCGTAGTTTTCTAGTTTTTTAGCGGTAAGATTGGGGAAAGCTTTACTATGGAATGCGATCGCTTCTTGGGCCACTTCAGCAATGCTTAAACCCCCGACGCGACTGGTAGTGCCGTTAAAAGCTAGTTTAACTAAATCTGCCGATAATCCGATCGCCTCGAAAATTTGCGCCCCATGGTAGGAAGATAGGAGAGAAATACCCATTTTCGAGAGGATTTTCAGTAATCCTGCTTCTACGGATTTGCGGTAATTAATTAGGGCTTTTTCGAGGCTAATAGCTTCTAATTTGCCGTTTTCCATCAATTTCTGGGTTTTTGGCTCGATCCACCACTGGGCGATCGTTTCTAGGGCCAGATAGGGACAGACTGCGGAAGCGCCATAACCAATTAGACAAGCGAAGTGATGAGTACTCCAACATTGGGCCGTGTCGATCACAATCGAAGCTTTTAAACGCAAGTGTGAGCGAATCAGGTGATGATGGACGGCACCAACAGCTAATAAAGGGGGAATATAGCTAGTTTTTTCGTCAATAGGAGCATTTCTGTCACTGAGAATTAAAATTTCTGCTCCCGATGCTACTTTCTTGGCAGCCTCAGCGCACAAATTTGCGATCGCAGTTTCTAATCCCCTTGGTCCGGTGGTCAGATCATAAAGGGTAGAAAGTTCGGCTGTTTTGTAGCTAGAGGTTTTAACTTTGGCTAATTCCGCATTATTAAGCAGGGGAGAGTCTAATTTCAGTAAATGTGCGTCATCAACCCCTAATTTAAGTATATTGCCCCGTCGTCCCAGATACATAGTCAAGGACATGACTAAACTTTCGCGTAAAGGATCGATGGGAGGGTTAGTAACTTGGGCAAAACGTTGTTTAAAGTAATCGTAGAGAAGATGGGGTTTACTGGAGAGGACCGCTAGGGGAGTGTCATCACCCATACAGAAAGTCGGTTCTTTTCCCTGCTCTGCCATGGGGACGATAATCAGATCCACATCTTCGGATGTATAACCGAAAGCGGTTTGCAGGGGAAGGAGATTACTAGGGGTGGGAATGTCTATCCCTGTTTCTTTGTCAATAAAGGTGCGTTGGGATTTCACCCATGCACCGTAGGGATTAGCTCGGGCAATTTCCTGTTTAATCGGCCAATTACGCTTAATTTCGCCTTTTTCTAGGTCCACCGCGAGCATTTGACCAGGGCCGAGACGACCTTTTTCGATAATGGTGGTTTCATCGAGGGGAATAGTTCCCGCTTCCGAGGAAACGACGATATAGCCGTTGTTAGTAATGCTATAACGGGCCGGTCGCAAACCGTTGCGATCCAAACAAGCGCCGACGATTACCCCGTCACTGAAGACCAGTAAAGCCGGACCGTCCCAGGGTTCCTGTAAACCGCTATAGTATTCGTAAAAGTCGATAATTTCGGGATAATTCTGTAAATCCGGCTGATTATTGTAGGCCTCCGGCACTAGGATCATAGCCGCTTCTAGGGGACTGCGACCGGTTCTCACCAATAATTCTAGGGCGCTATCGAGGTTATAGGAGTCGCTGTTAGCGGGGTTAACAATGGGGGTCAGGGATTGTAATTCTTCGTGGGTCCAACCTTCCGTTTCTAAAGCGGGTTCCCGGGCCGACATCCAGTTAATATTGCCCAAAAGGGTGTTAATTTCGCCGTTATGACCCAATAAGCGCATCGGTTGAGCGAGGGGCCATTTCGGTTGGGTATTGGTGCTAAAACGTCGGTGATAAATGGCAAATTGACTGCTATAGGCGGTATTTTGCAGGTCTAGATAAAATTCTCGCAGGATTTCGCCCCGTACCATCCCTTTATAGACAATGGTGCGACAGGAAAAGGAACAGAAATAGAAATCATCGGCCAGTTGCTTACCGACTTCAGAACGGGCAATATAGAGTAGGCGATCGAATTGAGAACTGGCTAAATCGGGGGAAGTCACCAGAATTTGCTCGACGTAGGGTTGATTTTCCCTTGCTTGTCTTCCGAGGACTTGGGGACGGACGGGAACAGCACGCCAACCTAAAATCTTAATATTATATTTATTGACAATTTCTTCGATGTGTGCTTTAGCGTCGGCTCGTTCTTGGGCCGCTTGGGGAAGAAAGACCATACCCACCCCTAGTCGCTCAGATTCTGGCATATTTAAGCCATTTTCGGCGAACCAAGGAGCGAGGACATCTCTGGGGATAGCGGTCATCATACCGGAACCGTCCCCGGAATCCTGATCGGCGCTGCAGCCTCCCCGGTGTTCCAAACAACCTAAGGCTAAAAGGGCCTGTTCAATCAGTTGATGGCTGCCAGAACCGCGCACATCGGCAATAAAACCGACTCCGCAAGCGTCCCGTTCCTCTACGAGCCATCGGGGACCCCAATAGGGATCGATTTGGTGTATATTGTCGGTTTTTAGGTTATTTTGTTGCGCCATAGAAGTTATCCTTAGGGTCGTTGTCTAGAAGGGTGGGATAGTTGGTCTGCTGAAAGGGTCAATCTAGAATAGAATTTTTTTTGATCTTGCCGTTTCGATTGTCGCTGATTTTCCCTAATTTTTGCCTGTTGCCATCTTTATCTTGGCCGGTCTGAGGAATCACAGGTGATCTACCATGATATAGTAGCTCTCAGGAATTGTCATCGAAAATCCCCTAGGCAGGATGGGGGTGAAACATCCTTCTAGGTGTTTATTTTGACGGAATATTGTCGGATTATAAATATTATTGGAGCAATGGGGTCAAATTCAGGACAAGACTTTAGCTAAAGAGGCGGGTAAATCGGCTAATTTTTCCACCACTGTCACCCCAGCTTCTTGAAAATGACGTAGGCTATCTTTTCTAGTATTCTTAGCGGCAACAGAGTAGGAAAGTTGGTTAGAAATAATTGTTTCTGTATCGCCGAAATTGGTTTCAATCGCTGTATTTAACCCCACAAGATAGGCAATCACTGGTTTTTCGATCGCCGAGGCAATATATTTGGCTGCCTCGATTTCGGCCTTTCCTCCCACCTGACTGACGAGGAGAATCGCCTCGGTATTGTCATCTTCCTCGAAAACCTGCAACCATTGGGACAAATTGGAGCCAATAATGCCGTCAGTCCCCAAATTTACCGCCATAGATTCACCATACCCCGCTGCTGTTAAAGTTTTCGCCACTTCATCCCCTATGCGATCGCCGCGGGTGATCAGACCGATTGTCCCCGATTGATAAAAACTGGGTTCACAAATACCCAACCAAAGATAATTGGGAATAATCACACCCTGGCTGCCGGGGCCGAGAATTAATGTTCCGGTGGTACTAGCTATCTTTAATAATTCCACCAGATCCAAGGGGGGAACTCCGGGGGTGACGATAATTAATTGGGGAATTGCTGCTGCGATCGCTTCTAAGGCCGCATCTAGGACTTGATTGGGGGGAACTAAAATTAAACTGGTCTTGATTTCTCCGGCTTCAGCAACGGCCTCGGCCACTAGATCAAACACTGGTATCTCTGCGATTATCTCACCACCGTGGCCACTAGCCACCCCGGCTACTAAACAGGTTCCCTGAGCTTTCAATCGTGCCGCATAATATTTGCCTAGGGGTCGATCGATCCCTTGCATAATTATCTGATCTTTATCTGTCCATTTCATATATTAAGTGTTGGGAGTTGTTTCAGTAAACAGTAAACAGTAAACAGTAATCAGTAAACAGTAATCAGTGAGACACTGTTGATGGTAGTTTTTTTCAGTGGTCAGTAAACATTAAACAGTAATCAGGTTCTGAAGGCAAGAGTCACTCATGCAAGAGGCAAAAGAAATGTCTCACGTCTGACTCACTGTCTCACTTTCTTCTCCTCCCTCTTCTGCGGTTCGACAAGCTCACCGTCCACTCTGGCACCAGATTCTTTGCCATCGAGAATTTCTCGTCCTTTTTTCACCATTTATTGGTTAATTTTGTTAAGGAGATTTAAGTTAATTCCTTTCCGAAAATATACCATCATTTTGGCATCAAAGGGGACTTCTATTTGATAGTTTTTAGCCCAATAAAATACTGGAGATAAGGGTTTTCCCTAACTTGTTCGATGGTTTCTCTATCACTTATTCCTAATCTTTATTGAATAATTAATGATGCCAATGCCACCCTAAATGGTAAGGCGGGCATCCCCTTATTTTCAGGGAAGCTTTTTGCGTATTCTTCTTCAAATTTTTCCCAGGGAATTATAGTCATTTCAATTAAGTAGCTGGTTATAATTAAATTAAAAATGGATTTTAGGTTCGATCCCCCCTGCCCCCCTTGATAAGGGGGGTGCCGATCCCCCCTTAGTCCCCCCTTTAATCCCCCCTTAATAAGGGGGGCATCTGACAACTTTTAAC
>NZ_JADBUN010000087.1:0-10398 GCF_020245625.1 Microcystis sp. M049S2
TCTTTCAACAAGCTATCTACCTGTTCGTCGAAAAAGGCTTTACGATATTTGGCTGGGAACACTAAATGATATAGCAAAACACTTACATTATGGCTCTTATGGATGTATTCACTCATTTTTCTATTATACGCCGCGAGCGGCGGGGAATTAGACCCGAAGAGATTAAATCGCTGAACAGATATTTGATTGTTGTCCAGAAAGGATTGTATCTTTGTTGATCATCTAAGCATAAATATCCATTGACAAAAACTTTTAATTGAGCATTATCTATCTCCTCATCCAAAAAAGGTTCGATGGCTTTCTGACGAAAGTCCTTGAGTTTATTGAGGTTTAATCCCAACTTTTCGATAGTATTAATTGCTTTTTGATCATCTTCTTGTACGGGTTTAATTGTACCATCATAGTTAAAGGCAAAGTGAGACTCACAATCGGGATTAAGTGGAGAGATTAAGAGATTTTCATCAAACCAGTTATCTTTTAGACTACCACAGTGCCGAGGTTCACCAAGCTCAAGATTTGCCTGACAGGAACATAGCAAATTGGCATAATCTAAGGGATCAACAGTGGGATCACTCTGAGGTTTAAAATGTTCTATATGCCATTTACCATCAATCAATCGACTTTCACAATAACAACATATTTCCGCCTGTTCTGTCATCAAAGCTTTAATTAGTATTTCTTTTGGTTTTCCTGCTAAATTTCTAAAGTCGGGCTGCCAATCTGAGTTAGCTTGCTCTTTCCAATTCTTAAACTCTGGTGGTTCTTGTCTTTTTCTAATATACTTCATTTTCCGATAATTTCCTTGCGTCGAATAATAACTTCAGCTTTAATTAATTCTGGATCATCTTGAATTTTAGCTCTGAGATCATTGATTTTCTTTTTAGCTGCCTCTAATTGATTTTGAGAAATTTGTTCATAGATATCTTTCAAAGCTTCAGCGATTTCCTTGGGACGAGTTGTCTCTAATCCCATCAAATCTTCTAAAATTCGATCAACATTTTTGCCGTAGGACTCCTGCACGGGATGAACTTTTATTCCCATTTCTGTTTGTTCCATGAAGTGTAAACTTTCTGGTTGAACATGAGTGATAATATTAGGAGAATGGGTGGAAATAAAAAATTGACAGTTAGGAAAAACTTCTAGTAATTTAGGTACTACAAATCTTTGCCATTGAGGATGTAAATGTAAATCAATTTCGTCAATGATAATAACGCCAGTACCCGTTAAGGGATAAGGATTTTGAGGATTAGCAATCGCCATTCTTCGAGCTAAATCTCCCAGCATAGCAATCAGACATTTTTCTCCATCAGAAAGTTGATTAACAGTAACTATTTTATTCTTTTTTGTTACTTCCATTCTCAAGGGATTACGACGGACGCTAAGATTACTAAAATCGGGTAGAAAACGTTCGATCGTTTCCCGAACTGCTTCCAATTGGGGATCAGGAAAACAAAAACCTTCTGGTTTAATTAGATAATCCTGATATTTTCTATTTTCATTTTCTAAATCTTCGCGCTCGCGAAACCATTCAAAAAAAGTGCGAAAATCTGATCCACTGGTTAAAGCATTTTCGTAGGCACTTAGAGAATCAAATTGATGTTTTGTTTTAATTTTTAATGGTATATCCAGCACTGCTCGATTAACAGAATAATAAACAAATAAAGGTAGGTTAATTTCTCCTTGATGTTCAGTAATTTGTCGTTGTATTTGTTGAGTGTATTCATTTAATTGGCTAAAATTACTCCGTTCTCCAGCGTGGATATATCCAGTCCTAGTTTTTACTATTTTCCAAGTAATCTCTTGACTATCTTCCGTCCCCCCAGTGATTTCAATTATAGCCGTCCCCTGACCATTATTAATCTCGGTTTCGCTAATCTGTTGTCCACTGGCATTAGTATTTTTTAGGCGCTTAACTAACCATGAAAGCATAATAGCCAAACTGTCTAAAATGGTGGATTTTCCAGCACCATTAACTCCTATAAATACGTTTAATTGCCGATGAAAGTCGATGTTTAAACTGACTGCACCTCGATAATTAATAAGCTTTATAGACTTAATTCTCATGGTTTTTTGTATCGGCAAGATTTGCTTATATTTGAGATAATTGTTAGAGAATGACTCTCGAATAATTGCCAGTAAAACTTAGATAGGCTTAAGAGACAGTAGGACAAGGAATAGAAAAAAATATCGACCAAAGAAATAATATCTAATTTTGGCACAGAACTGGATAGTCATAATGATTATTTATCATTTACCCTCGACCAACTCAAAAAAACCCCGGCTGACTTTCCCGATCGCTGCCCTCTGTGAGACAATCGATCGAGTGTTATCCTAAACTCTGCCAATTTTCATGTCCGACGACGCTACTATTCGCACTGCTGTACAACGTCTCTACAATACCTATCCTTTCCCCCCCGAACCGCTCCTAGATGAACCTCCTCCGGGTTACAATTGGCGCTGGAATTGGATTGCTGCCTATAACTTTTGTTGTCATCGTAAACCCGAACGAGAGGATATCCGCATTCTCGATGCGGGTTGTGGTACTGGTGCGGGAACTGAATATCTGCTCGCTCTCAACCCTTTCGCTCATATAGTCGCTATAGATATCAGTGAAAAAGCCCTAGAAATTGCCAAAGAACGCTGTAATCGTTCGGGAGTTGCAGCAAAGCACCGAGGTTCTCTGGATTTTCACCATTTACCCCTTGAATCAGCCACTAATCTCCCGGGAGAATTTGATTTAATTAACTGCGTCGGGGTGCTGCACCATCTCCCGGACCCGATTCAAGGGATTCAATCCCTCGCACAAAAACTGGCCCCCGGTGGTCTGCTGCACATTTTCGTCTATGCTCAATTGGGCCGCTGGGAAATCCAGTTAATGCAATCTGCGATCGCACTTTTGCAGGGAGACCGACGCGGGGATTATAAAGATGGGGTCGCTGTCGGCCGAGAGATTTTTGCCTCTCTACCAGAAAATAATCGCATTTTGAAACGGGAAAAAGAGCGTTGGTCAATGGAAAATCATCGCGATGAGTCCTTCGCTGATATGTACGTTCACCCCCGGGAAGTGGACTACAATATCGATACCCTCTTTCAACTGATTGATGCGTCAGGATTAGCCTTTATTGGCTTTTCTAACCCTTCTTACTGGCAATTAGAGCGTTTATTGGGTAAATCCCCCGAATTGATGGCTAGAGCGCAAAATTTAGGGGAAAGGGAACGTTATCGCTTGACGGAATTATTAGATCCGGAAATCACCCACTATGAATTTTTCCTCGCTAAACCACCGATTCTGACTGCCGATTGGTCCGGGGATCAAGTCCTAGAGAATGCAGTGGCCGAAGTTCATCCCTGTCTTTACGGTTGGCCTAGTGCAAGTGTTCTAGACTACGATTATCGGCCGGTTAATCTCTCGGAAAGAGAATTTGCTTTTCTACAAGCTTGTGATGGTCGTTTAACCGTGGGAGAAATCGACGCTCAAGTTGCTTTAGGATTAACCGGTGTGCGTTCTTTACAACAGCGCCAACTACTGATTTTAAGTTAGGGAAAATTCTGGGA
This sequence comes from Microcystis sp. M049S2, assembly GCF_020245625.1. NCBI lineage: Bacteria > Bacillati > Cyanobacteriota > Cyanophyceae > Chroococcales > Microcystaceae > Microcystis > Microcystis sp. M049S2. The sequence goes on from NZ_JADBUN010000087.1 coordinate 3,556, forward strand.
TGTTAGAGATAGCGTCCCTTGGCAATGGGTAACTTGTGAACTAACTTGGCTAAATCTTACAAAAACTTCTTTTTTCTCAACAATTATCCCCCTCCTGTCCCCATGGTTTCAGCCCCAGAATTAACCGGGGCTGAATTATAATAGTTTAAGAAAGTGGACAAGGCTGCTAAATTTCTGATCAGTCCGATTTTTGCCCATCGGCAACCGGGAGAGTTTAATCATTATCCCAAGATTCCGAGGCGATTAAGTCACCAATTTGATCCCTGAGAAGGTAGTCACACCGTTCTAGTTCACATTCAACACAAACCCACTCCCGGGGGGGAATGAACTGACAGAGGGTGTAGATCGGTTGGTGTCTGCTCACTACCCCCTGTTCTACCATCTGACGGACTTCGTCCTTAATCATCCTGATAGAGTAAGCGGTGGGAGCGGTGGAGAAAGTTATGGCACTCATGGGAGATTTCCTGCAAGATCTACAAAAGAAGTCTTATCACTAACTATAGTCTAACCTATAGGGGGACAAAAGAGATTTTTTGCTGTATCGACGATTACAATTTTTTATATATAGCGAAACCCTCTCCCCTCGCCAGTTTAGGCTTAGGTTAAGAAAAGTTAAATTTATCGGCTAAAAGCTGTCGAGTCCCCTTATGCCAAATCAGTTATCAGTGATCAGTTATCAGTGATCAGTTAAGCTGTTGACTATCTAGGGTTGGCTGAATAAATCTAAAAACCTTGTTGGATAAGACTTTTAGACTTTTTTCCCCTCAAAAAGTGCCAGCCATTGGGGTGATCGGGGGGAAAATTCCTGGACTTTTTCCCTGAAAATTAGGTAGTTGACCACCTGAAAATCGATAAAACCCCACACCCCACACCCCACACCCTGCCATCAGGAAAAGCTTTTTCAGCAAACCCTATCTAATATTACTGGTTAAGACTGCACCGCAGTGCCAGAGTTGGCAGCAGGGATAGGAAGTTCGAGCATTTGTACTGAAGTTTCCCCTACGCATTTTAAAATCAGTACAGCTTATCAGTGATCAGATTTGAGTTTTCAGTTCACTGTTCACTGTTTACTGTTTACTGGACGGCTACGCCGTGCCTTTGGCAACACTGAAAAAAGCTTCCAGCTTAAACTAATAAATGGGGAATAAAAATAAAAGCCGCTACGAGTAAAGCGGCGATCGAGGCGATTAAAACGGCACCAGCGGCACAATCTTTCGCTATTTTGGCTAAATCATGGTAGGATTGCCCCACCGTCAGATCTACCACTGATTCTAGGGCAGTGTTAATTAATTCTAAGACCATCACCAGAGCGCAGGTAAGGGTGACAATCGCCATTTCCATGGCATCAACCCGCAAAAATAAGCCCCAACTAATCGCTACTAGGGTAATCAGGGTGTGAATGCGAAAATTTCTTTGACTGACAAAAGCATAACGGACTCCGGCCCAAGCGTAGCGAAAACTGACTAACAGATTCGAGGCGACTTGCCAAGCGTATTCTCTTTGACTGGGATTGTTGCCCTCACTCACCTCTCCCGATCGAGGGATAAAGTTATTGTTGAGATAGGGATTAGATAGGCTGGTAGATTGGTTGGCTTGATGATAATTTGTCTTCATATTCCTCAATAATGCTTGACAAAAACAACTAACTATGTATCGGCATTTCGACGGTTTTTAACAAAGTTTCCTGTAAAGATAGCATTTCTAACAGACTTGTTTCATCGGGATGGTCCCAACCCAAAAGATGTAAACAAGCGTGGGCAGTTAACCAGGCCAATTCTCGCGCCAAAGAATGATTTTGTGTTAAAGCCTGTTGTTGTGCTGTCTGGACAGAGATAATAATATCCCCCAAATATAAAGGTTCTGTCTCTAAAATGCCCTCATCCACTGGTAAATCCACTTCCAGAGTGGCAAAAGCGAGAACATCCGTCGGTTGATCTTTGTGGCGATACTGGGAATTATAGGTCCGAATTTCTCGATCGTCTGTTAAACGCAAACTTAGTTCATAACCGGCGGCAACGGGGAGATAATCCGATAGATAGCCTAACCATGTCTCCAACCAATAGTGCCAAGTTTCCCCATCCACAGGACTATTTCCGGGATCAAAATAATTATCCTGTAGGCATAAATCCACTCCTAGGGGCAAAGTCTCACTCACCAGATTTCATCCTAGGGACGCGTCAGATAGGAAATACCGACAAAAAAGCCTAATAGGGCTGCTGTAGTCAAAAAAAAGTGTTTTAACGAGACGCCTTTTTTCTTGACCATATTCCGCATCGCCAGCTTGACGTAACTGGGTTGCGCTTCGGTGGCGGTTTCTACTGCGGGGTCAGTGGTGCTAACAGGTTCAGTCATCAGTAATTCCCCAGACAAGGATTGATCGCTATAAGTGTAACAGATTATTAAAGAAGTGCAAAAAAAATTCAATTATGGGAAAAATTGTTACCCGTCCGGGATAGTCAAAACCGCTCAAACTGTTTAAACCAGAGGTTTCTAACCAGTTGCGCCTTTAAACCAGCCCCTGAATTTTAATACAAATGCTCTCCTCTCCCCCGCTCCCTTCTCCCCTCTCCCCAATTCATAATTCATAATTCATAATTCATAATTCCCACTTCCCCACACCCCACACCCTACACCCCACACCCTACACCCCACACCCCACACCCTACACCCCACACCCCACACCCCAGCAGTTAACCCATGTCTTCCCACAATACCGAAAGCATCCAGACTATTTTTCAGAAAATTTGGGGCTATGATAGCTTTCGCTTTCCCCAACAGGAGATTATCGAGACAATTCTAGCGGCAAAAGATGCCCTGATTGTCATGCCCACGGGATTCGGTAAATCTATCTGTTTTCAATTGCCCGCTTTATTAAAAACTGGCTTAACCCTAGTGATTTCTCCCCTGGTTGCCCTGATGGAAAATCAGGTGGAGGAATTATTAGCCAAAAAATTACCCGTTGCCCTGATTCATCACGAAATCCCCCGACAACAGAGAAAGAAAACCTTAGCAGCGATCGCAGATCAAACCCTGCGACTTCTCTATCTTTCCCCAGAAACCCTCTTAAGTCCGCCCCTCTGGTCAAAATTAACCCTTCCCCACGTTAAAATTAACGCTCTCATCCTCGACGAGGCCCATTGTTTAACCCAGTGGGGCGATAATTTTCGTCCTGCCTACCGTCGTCTCGGTGCTGTCCGTCCCGCTCTGCTGCAATCGAAACCGGCCGGCAGCCAAATAGCGATCGCTGCTTTTACCGCCACCGCTAACCCTGCCACCCGTGAGACTCTCACCCGCGTCTTACAACTAGAAAAACCACAACTTTTCTTAATAAATCCCTACCGTCAAAACCTTGACTTAAGCACCAAAATATGCATTAGCCCCGGTTGTCGTCGTCATCAACTATTAAACTTCCTCACCAGTCAACCTCGACAATCCGGCCTGATCTATACTCGTTCCCGTCGCCATAGTGAAAATTTAGCGGCATGGTTGCAATCTCTCCACTATCGCACCAGTGCCTATCATGCCGGTTTATCGCCCTTTCAGCGTCGGGAAATAGAACAAAATTGGCTGCGGGGGGATTTAACTTTTGTTGTCTGTACCTCAGCTTTTGGCATGGGTATCAACAAACCCGATGTGCGTTGGGTTGTCCACTACCAACCCCCAGCTTTACTATCGGAATACCTACAGGAAATCGGCCGCGGTGGTCGCGATGGCGGTAAAATGCAGGCTCTCACCTTAATTAGTGAACCGACGGGATGGTTAGATAATAGCGATAAAAACCAGCAAAAATTCTTTAACTCCCAACAGGAACGCCAATACCGACAAGCTTGGCAAATTTTAGCCCAAATTCCCCTAGAGGGTAAAGTAGAGGCGATTAGTGCCGAATTTCCCGATGGTGCGCTCATTCTCTCCCTTTTACACAGTCTCGATCGCCTAGAATGGCTCGATCCTTTTCATTATCGGCTTATTTATCGTCATAATTCCGCCAAGATGACTTTTAAACCCAAAAATGAGATATTTCCCTACCTCTATACCCGTCGCTGTCGTTGGCACTTTCTCTTAAATGCCTTTGGTTTTCAGGAAAATGCCGATAATTTTCGCTGTGGTCATTGCGATAATTGTCGTCGCAATCGACCTCTGGTAAGCTAGGGAGCGCCAGAGCAGGGAGAGCAGAGCTTTTGTACTAAATTTTCCTGTCTTTTTTCTCCTCCTGTCTCGGATTCTCCTCACTTAAGGGAAGATTTTTGATTTTTGCAGGAGATCTATAGCGGGTTTCCCAGAAGTGAGTCCCGATTGAATCTATCAAGGGATTTACCATACCTTACCCGAAATAATAGTGAAATTTTGTGACAAAGTGCAGCCAGATATAAGAATCTTTGCTAGATTCCTAGAAAGCTTCTGTGATCAGTCTCCTTAAAAGGAGATTGTTTGCGGTAAGCTAATCTGGCTAACACGCTTTTGGGCGTGATATAGGGAAAAGTTCGGGCGATAGTTGACCCATATCGTTACTTTTAAGAGTGTTATACGGAAAGTTGACCTATAATATGTAGTTAGACCTCAATAAACTTAAGTTTAGTGATCCATGGATAGATCTTCCGAAAACATACATGAAGAAACAGAAAGTTTCCCTGAAAATGCTATCCGCCCTTTTAGTGAGGTAGAGAGGATTCGCTTTTCTTCTTTTCTGAGTCCACCAGAAGAGCCAGAAATTTTAGAGAATCGCATTGACTATGAGGCCGTTAATCTCTATAGGAAATACGTTAATAAGCTTAGGACAATTAGACAAAGATATCTGCTACGTCTAATTTTACTTTTAGCACTTTGCTTTATTATATGTTTAAGTCTAGCCTCTACTTATCTTTCTTCTACTTATGCTGGGCGAGGAATTGCGAGAGACTTAAATCGTTTTTTTGGGTTTCTTTTGCTTCAGGAGATACGGGAGGAGCAAAACCCTGTGTCAATAGAACTTTTTATAGTTATAGGAATATTACTTTTATCCATTTTTGTAATTATCGGTTTCATAATCGATAATTTTTCACTTGGTTCAACTTTGAGGCGTTCTAATACTCGTCTTAAAAAACTAGAACTAGCGGTTGAAAACAATAGGGAAGAACTTGAGCGAAAAAAACTTCTTGATCCACAGGTTAGGCTAGAGAATCTCTATCAGGATTATAGAAAGATTGCTGAAGCTAGCGGACGAGTTTTTTTCGAGTCCACTAAGCGCTATGAGGTGGCGCAAAAGTGGAGAAGAGATATTGGGAGTCATCTCGAACATTTGCGACAAAATCCTGCTGTCGAGACTGAATTATTGAATGAAGTTCAATATCTATTAGGTTCTTTCAAGGAGATAATTGATAGAGAAAAAAGAGAGCAAAAGGGTCAAAAGCTTTGGCAGATTTTTAATATTATTGTTATTATTGTTTATATCGCTGGTTTGACTGTAATTATGTCATCTGCTTCGACTCAAGCTAAATCCAATAATAACGCTGTTTCTGTTCCATATGTTCCATACATCTCTGTACCAGTTTGGGCTTTGATATGGGGAGCATTAGGCAGTCTTTCAGCTATTCTATACAAGTTCTATATAGTTAAAAGACGTGTTAAATTTTCAATAGAATTTCAGTGGCTCATTGCAAGGCCCATTATTGGAATTTTGATGAGTGCAGTTGCTTACCTTGCTGTAACATCTGGTCTGATACTATTGGGCTCTGAAAGTTCGAGTCCATGGGCTAAAGAACTAGGTGTAAGTGACAATGCTACTCGATTTACAGCTATAGTTTGCTTCTTGGCTGGATTCAGTGACCGCGTTTATCTCGGAATAATTAACTTACTCGTATCAAAAACTTTAAGCTTAGAGAAAGATAGTAAATCTCCTACTGAAAATTTTTCAGTAGGAGATGAGTCGGTAGATTTTTATGACAGAGTACTTTTGGAGAATTCAAGCCAACAGCAGTCTTCAATCAATGAGCATGACCAAGAAGGATGAGGCGGATTTTGGCTCCTCTAGGTTTTGTGTGAGCATGGTATAATAGCAACACAGTGCGATCGCCGATCTTGTAGTGCGATCGCCGATCTTGTAAGGTACGTTCCCTAATATGGCTCCTAATGCTCCACCGATCGATTTTTGGGGAACGCACCATGCACATTGATTGAAGTTGTGATACCAAATCCTGTTATAATAAAACGAGATATCGGGTGCGTCCCACGCAGCCTTTACCTTTTTGAAAACACTTTCAATGATGTAGCTATGGACTGGGAAACTCGAATTACACTAAATCCCGATATTTTGGTGGGAAAACCTATCATTAAAGGAACAAGGATTGCGGTTGAATTTATCATCGATCTTCTCGCCCAAGGTTGGAGTATTGATGAAATTCTGCGAAACTACCCAGGTATTACAGTAGAAGATATTCAAGCTTGTCTTAGCTATGCTAGTGTAATGCTCAAATCTGAGAAAGTCTATGCTATTCCTGCTTAACTGATGCGTTTTCTAGCGAACGAAAATTTCCCCCTTGATGCGGTTGAAGCCCTACGACAAAATGGCCATGATGTCCTGTGGATTAGGGTGGAATCCCCCGGAATCTCGGACCGTGAAGTTTTAAGTCGCGCCCAAGCAGAAAATCGTATTCTCTTGACATTTGATAAAGATTTTGGAGAACTCGCCTTTCGTTCAAGGTTGCCGGCCAGTGTTGGTATTATTTTGTTTAGCCTGCATTATTCACCAACTGGCAAAAACCTGATTGTGAGGACATCTCAAAAAACAGACTGTTTTTCAGCCAGATCGCTAGATGAACTTCTTGCCAAGGCTTTCGAGGATTTTCCAAAGTCTTCATGAATAATGCA
>NZ_JADBUN010000088.1:0-24860 GCF_020245625.1 Microcystis sp. M049S2
CATTATTCATGAAGACTTTGGAAAATCCTCGAAAGCCTTGGCAAGAAGTTCATCTAGCGATCTGGCTGAAAAACAGTCTGTTTTTTGAGATGTCCTCACAATCAGGTTTTTGCCAGTTGGTGAATAATGCAGGCTAGAGGAGTAATTTTGGCGCTGTCAACCAGAATAACTGACACTTGCCTAGGGGATTTTGTTGATTGGGAACCTCTAGACCAATTATTCCCGCTTTTTTGACCGATAATTTTCCTTGAAACTTGCCCCAAACTAGCATTTCCGTCCAATAGCCTAAATCTGGTTCGTGGCCCACCAGTGCGATCGCATTTTCCTCTCGCTGATAGTCGGACTTTTGCCACCACTGCACCCAATCTTGAAGATTGCCGTTGGGTGATAGGGGATTAAATTGCTCAATTTTACGGCTTAAACCAGCTTTTTGCAAAATTTCGGCGGTTTGCACGGCACGCACCAGGGGAGAAGTCAAAATCAGGTCAAATTTCACCCCCAACTGTCCTAATCTTTGGGCAACTTTAGCAGTTTTTGTCTTACCTTCCTCGGTTAAAGGACGTTCCCTATCGTTGAGATAATCCCCCGATTGTCCTGCTAATCCATGACGCACAAAATAAAGTTTCATATCAGTTTAGGGTCGGTCTTGGTGATGATAATAAATAGCTGAGATTTAATACCTAGGTGCGAATTACCTTTTCATCGGGGTTAACTAGATGGGAAAGTTTCTGTTTAATTTGGGTGTCATACAGTTCCCACTTCAGTTTTGCGTATTCGGCATTATTATTAAAACCACCGAGGAAACCGATAGGAATTTCAAAACCTCCGGCCATATAACGACCACCACCAAAAAAGCGACCTTGGTTATCCTGTCCGAAAGCTTCCTTGAGAAATTCATCGGGATCTAGGGTAATTTTACTGGTACGCATAGAACCAATGACTAACTCGATCTCCTCATCTTCATCGTGAACGATACCATAAACTAAAGCCGTGTGAACATTTTCTTCTGTCACCAAAAAATCGGCAGCCTGGGGAATCGCATCTCGGTCATCATAACGCAAATAACCGACCCCGGCGATCGAATAATTATTTTTAATAATACGGTTTTTCAGGGCCCGTTCGATCACATCCATCACCCGTCGGGATCTGGCCGATTGCAAGACAGCGTTTAATAATTGAGCATCGTAGAAACGACTGAGATAACCAGCAGCGATAAATTCACACTCTTGCGCTTGCATTAAATTATTCGTATCCGATCGCAATCCGTGCATCAAAGCTGTGGCACACTTAACATGGACGGTATCGCTAGTATTAAAACTTATTAACCCTTTTTGGATATATTGGGTTAATATCGTCGCTGTTGCCCGGATTTGGGGACGAATATCGACAAATTCCGCCTCTAGCTCCCCTTGGCGAGTATGATGATCAATCACGGCAATAATGGGAATTTTTGCCTGTTTAACCAGAGTGGTTAACTGACTATTGGTTCCCTGACCATCGACAAAAACACAACCGTGATAAACGGAAAGATCTCTATCCTTGAGGGTATGGACTCCCCAACGTTTAGCCGGTAAACCCGTTAGTTTTACCAAAGCGACATTTTCCTGATGGGAGAGAGTACCCGCATAGACTATATCGCAGTGAATATCGTACTGTTCGGCGATAATTTGATAGGCCCAGGCACTAGAAAGAGCATCGGGATCCGGGAAATCCTGCATCACCACAATTTGATTTTCGCCACGATGATTTTCCAAAGTACGTCGCAGGCGATCGATCAGGGAAATAAGTAGGGTATCATTACTAACCGTGACTGGAGGAAGGGGACATACTGCCGACGCTTCCCCTACCACTACATCGGTTTCGAGGGACTTGGCAGGAACTAGACTCAGTAATTCAGCCATCATTTTTAGAAAAGTTCGCTTAAAGGTAGATTCAGTCAGGATTTTTTGAGTTAATTAATTCTAGACGATATTCTCGCTCGATCGGTTTATCTCAATTATTAAGCTTTTCTCGCCCCTAGCTCCTTACTCTGGGGCTATAACTCTAGTCTATCAAAAGACCTCTCCCGTTTGTTCTGGGAGAGGAGTTAGGGCAATTAACCATCGCTGCCATTACTTGAGAAAAATGATATAACTGAACTTCCCCACTTCCCCACTTCCCACTCTCCCATACTTTTTAAACTGGATTTAGGATCATCACCGTCCCTAAATATTTGCTCCGATTTTTTGTAGTAAAGTTATACTATTAAGGAAGCAAAGACGAAACTCTAGGGTTAAGCAATGGTTAGACAACTCGACGACAGCCCGAAAACCACAATCGTCTATCCCGATAGCGATGGTAAACCGATGGCCGACAATACAAGACAATTTCGCTGGATTACGACGATTAAAGCGAATTTAGACTGGTTATTTGCCAATAATGCCGATGTTTTTGTCGCCGGTGATTTACTCTGGTATCCCGTGGAGGGAGATAATAAGACTCGACAAGCACCCGATGTCATGGTAGCTTTTGGCAGACCAAAAGGCGAAAGAGGTTCCTATCAACAGTGGAAAGAAGACAATATCCCCCCGCAAGTGGTTTTTGAAATTCTCTCTCCGGGTAATACCCAAACGGAAATGACCAGAAAACTACTGTTTTATGACCGTTATGGTGTGGAAGAATACTACATTTATAATCCCGATAAAAATGATTTGGGTGGCTGTATTCGTCGGGAAAATCGGCTCGAAAGTCTGGAAAATCTCGATAATTGGGTAAGTCCTCGCTTGGGCATCCGTTTTGAATTGGCCCAACCAGAGTTACTCTTGTATTATCCCGATGGTCAACCTTTCACCAGTTACAACCAAGAACGACAACGGGCTGAAGTGGAACGACAACGGGCTGAAGTGGAACGACAACGGGCTGAAGTGGAACGACAACGGGCCGAAAGGTTAGCGGCAAAACTGCGGGAGTTAAATATTAATCCCGAAGAAACTTAAAAAAATTATCGATTGATGGAGTCGATCGAGATAGTCTCGCTACAATAAAAGTAAATAAATATCAAGTCCTCTAGCTAGAGTCGCAACAGTAAGCCCAGAAAAAATGCGATCGGGCAGGGTTGACTAAATCGACGAAGCAATCGCTAAATAGGGGTAATTTCCGCCCAATTCTCCCCAATCCTGAACGGGAGAGGCAGAACCGAAAATTTTCTATAAAATTTCGGTAAGGGTGGAAAGATCAAGTAAGTTAGCGTTAGGGCTTAATCTTCGCCACGGAAAGGTAGAACTATGACAGTTTGTGAATATCGGCCAGGTTTAGAAGGAATTCCCGCCGCCCAGTCCAGTATCAGCTTTGTGGATGGGCAAAAGGGAATCTTGGAGTATCGGGGCATTCGGATTGAGGAACTCGCCGAAAAAAGTACCTTCCTCGAAACCGCCTATCTCCTTATCTGGGGTGCTCTGCCCACGGGGGCGGAACTGGAAGAATTTGCCGATGAAATCCGTTATCATCGACGCATCAAGTACCGTATCGAAGACATGATGAAATGCTTCCCCGAAAAAGGTCATCCCATGGATGCGCTACAAACTTCGGCGGCGGCTTTGGGTTTATACTATGCCAGGCGGGCCTTGGATAATCCCGAATATATCCGTCAGGCAGTAGTGCGGCTATTAGCGAAAATACCCACCATGGTGGCGGCGTTTCAATTGATTCGCAAAGGTAATCACCCCATTCAGCCCAACGATAGTCTTGATTATGCGGCCAATTTCCTCTATATGTTGACGGAAAGACGACCAACGGATTTAGCGGCGAAAGTTTTCGATGTCTGTTTGACCCTCCACGCCGAACATACCATGAATGCCTCGACTTTTTCGGCCATGGTGACGGCTTCCACTTTAACCGACCCCTACGGTGTCATCGCTTCAGCAGTGGGAACTCTCGCCGGCCCCCTCCACGGTGGGGCAAACGAGGAAGTATTGTTAATGTTAGAGGAAATCGGTTCGGTGGCTAATGTTCGTCCCTATGTGGAAAAATGTATCGCCAATAAACAAAAAGTTATGGGTTTTGGACACCGGGTATATAAAGTTAAGGATCCCCGGGCGACGATTTTACAAAATCTTGCCGAACAATTATTCGCGGAATTAGGTTCCGATGAATACTACGATATCGCCCTAGAATTAGAACAGGCAGTGGTGGATATCTACGGTGAAAAAGGTATCTATCCCAATGTGGATTTCTATTCGGGATTGGTTTATCGGAAATTAGGCATTCCCAATGATTTATTTACCCCGATTTTTGCCATCTCCCGGGTGGCCGGTTGGTTGGCCCACTGGAAAGAACAATTAAATGCTAACCGCATTTTCCGTCCTACCCAAATCTACACCGGAGAACACGAAGTCCCCTATACACCGATCGAACAACGTTCTTAGATTTTATCTCCCATTCTTGATGGAAACACGGTTTCTCGCCTTTGTCAATCTTTCCCAGGCGAGATTTTTTGTCTCATTTCCTGTTATATTGATGGGGCAAGGAAACAGTCCAGTGGCTTTCGGCTTGGTCAGTTTCGGTGTATATAGGGTCTGCTGAAAAAGTTTTTCGGTGGGGGCAGGGTTTGGGGTGTGGGGTGTGGGGTGTGGGGTTTTACCGGTTTTGAGGTGGCCAATTACCTAATTTTTAGGGAAAAAGTCCAGGGATTTTCCCCCTGATCACTCCCATACCTGGTACTTTTTGATTGACAAAAAGTCTAAAAGTCTTACCCAACAAGGTTTTTAGATTTATTCAGCAAACCCTATATAGCCAGGCAAGGTCTTTACTTCTAGATAGTCGGACAGAAAAATATTAAAGATTATGGTGAAATTTTGGCAGGGATTAACGGTATTTTTAATTTCTTGTTTATTGCTGATTTCCCTAACTGCTTGTGGTAATCAAGTTAGACGCAATCAAGTGGTCATATCGGTATTAAGTGACCCAAAAACCTTTAATGCTGTTTTATCGGCCGAATCCCCGAATATTTTTGGTTTAACCTACGAAGGACTATTAACAGAAAATCCCATTACTGGCAAAAAAGAACCGGTCTTAGCAGAATCTTGGACAATTTCCGATGATAATTTGAGCATTATTTTTACTATGAGAGAGGGTTTAAAATGGTCAGATGGTCAACCCTTAACTGTTGATGACGTGGTTTTTACCTATAAAGAATTATATCTAAATCCTGATATTCCTAACAACTACCGCGATAGTTTAAGAATAGGATTAAAAAAAGAATTTCCAGTTATCACTAAACTAGATAATCGCAGAATCGAATTTAAACTCCCCGAACCTTTTGCTCCTTTTTTAGATGCTGTCAGTTCACCGATTTTACCTAAACACGCTTTAGAAAAAACTATTCAGAAAAAAAGCCCCGATGGTAGGTTAGAATTTCTCTCCACTTGGGGGTTAGATACTCCTCCCGATAAAATTGTTTTTAATGGTGCTTATAAACTAAAAGAATATATAACGGGACAAAGGATTATTTTTGAGAATAACCCTTACTATTGGAAAAAAGATGCCCAGGGACAACAATTACCTCATATAACTTCGGTAATTTGGGCAATTGTTGAATCTCAGGATACAACTTTACTGCAATTTCGTTCGGGAAGTTTAGATTCTATTGGGGTAACTCCCGAATTTTTCTCCCTCTTAAAAACTGAAGAAGAAAGAGGAAATTTCACTATTTTTAATGGGGGACCTGCCTACGGAACCCAATTTATCGGTTTTAATCTCAATCAAGGAAAACGCGACGGAAAACCCCTAGTAGAGCCAATTAAATCCAGGTGGTTTAATAACTTAAATTTTCGTCAAGCTATTGCCTACGGCATTAATCGTCAAAGAATGATTGATGATATCTATCGAGGGTTAGGACAAGAACAAAATTCTTTTCTTTCTATCCAATCGCCTTTTTATGATAAAAACCTGAAAGGTTACAATTACAATCCCGAAAAAGCCAAAGAATTATTATTAGAGGCGGGATTTAAGTATAATAGTGATAATCTGCTAGTCGATGCTGATAATAATCCCGTTAGATTTAACCTGATTACTAACGCGGGTAACAAAATCCGGGAAGCTATTGGGGCACAAATTAAAAATGATTTAGCCGCAATAGGAATTCAAGTGGATTTTCAAGCGATCGCTTTTAGTAATTTAGTTGATAAACTGAGTAATAGTCTAGATTGGGAGGCCCATATTTTAGGTTTTACCGGTGATAACGAACCCCACGCCCCTAATATTTGGTATGTAGATGGAAATCTCCACGCTTTTAACCAACAACCTCAACCCGGCAGCCCTCCGATTCAAGGCTGGCAAGCGGCGGATTGGGAGAAAAAAATCGCCGATTTATACGTCAAAGGTTCCCAAGAATTAGACTTTGAGAAGCGCAAAGTTATCTATAATGAAATTCAACAACTTCAACAGGAATACGTCCCGTTTATTTATCTTGTCAATCCCCTCGCTTTGGGGGCCGTGCGTAACTGCTTTGAAGGAATACAATTCTCCGCCTTGGGTGGTGCATTCTGGAATCTAGAAGAATTAAAGAAAACCTGTGGAGGTGTTTAATGACTCATTTTGGTTTACTCTGTCCTACAACTTCTGGACATATTTATTCTCTCCTACCTTTAGGAAAAGAATTACAAAAACGCGGTCATAAAGTTACCTGTTTTTTAACTCTTGATGGTGAAGAAATGGTGCAAGCAGCCGGGTTAGATTTTCAGGCAATTGCACCCGACAAATATCCGAAAGGCACATCAGCCAAAAGTTTAGCCGAAATTGGTCAATTACGGGGAACAGCCGCCGTCCGACGCACGGTAGAATTAGTAACTGATTCTACAGCGATCCTCTTTGAAACTATCCCCCAAGAGATGCGTCGCTTGGGAATTGATGCCCTAATTGTCGATCAAGTCTCCGCCTCAGGGGGTACAATCGCAGAAAAATTGGCTATTCCCTTTATCAGTTTTTGTTCGGCATTGGTTTTAAATCGTGATCCGCTTATTCCGCCCTTTATGACCACTTGGGACTATAATCCCTCATTTATCGGGGTTATTCGCAATAAAATTGGCTATAAACTCCTTGACTCTTTGACTCGTCCCCTGAATGAGTTAATCAACCAGCAGCGTCAAGAATGGGGGTTAATTCCCTATCAAAACATCAATCAACGCTATTCCCCCCTTGCCCAAATTAGCCAACAACCTGCCGAATTTGAGTTTCCTCGGCAAAATTTACCCGCTCACTTCCACTTTACCGGCCCCTTTCACGATTCCTCCACCAGAAAACCGATTCCTTTTCCCTACGAAAAATTAACCGGACAACCCTTGATTTATGCTTCCCTTGGTACAATTCAAACTCGCCTACAATCGACCTTTAATGCGATCGCCGAAGCCTGTGCCGATTTGCCGGTACAATTAGTTTTATCATTGGGCAATGCCGACTCTAACATTCAAATAACAACCAAAAACGCCCTAGTTGTTCCCTATGCTCCCCAATTAGAGCTTTTAACCAGAGCATCTCTGACTATCACCCCCGCAGGCTTAAATACTACCCTAGAATCCCTTGCCCAAGCTGTACCGATGGTGGCCATTCCCATCGCTAACGACCAACCGGGGGTATCTGCTCGGATAAAATGGTCGGGGACAGGGGAAGTGATACCGATTTCCCGTCTAGAAGTTCCCCGTTTACGAAAGGCGATTGAAAAGGTCTTATCCTTCCCCAGTTACCGAGAAAATGCCCTGAGAATGCAAAAAGCGCTACAGAAGACTGGTGGAGTGAAAATGGCCGCCGATATCGTCGAAAAAGCCATTTCTACCAGCCAACCCGTCCTCTCGGTCTAATACTAAATCCATTACTCAACGGATTTAGTATAACTCAAGTAAAACTTATAGCTCTCCTCGACTCTGTGTGATAAGTTTTACTTACATAGGATCGATCGATCTTTGTGTCCTCTGTGTCTGGAGTGGTTCCCTCCACTCCCTCGCCAGCAGGACTGTGTCTTGTGAATACATTTTACCCACCAAATCCAAAAGAGCCCTAGGCTTGAGGATAAAGATTATAGTACAGGCTTTGATCGGAGGTAAATGAGGCCATCGGCACACCATCAATACCGGCACTACTGACAGCTTCCACTTTGCGTTCTTCGCCTTCGGGGATAATATCTAGGGCTATAGTTGCAAGGTTAATTCTAATTTTTCTATCATCCGCTGCTTTGATCATCTTCAAGCAATTATTAATTTTTTCGATAACAGCGCACGGTAATGTGATAGGGATGAAAAATCTCTAGGAAATCTTTTTGTAGGCTTTGAAAAAAGCTCTCAATAATTTTGGGATCGTCGAGATGAAAGGGATATTCTTGATTAAAACCTTTGAAAAAATACCAGTTAATAATTAGTTTTCCTCCAGGGTTTAACCAGTCATAAAACTTTTTAAGTTGGGCTGTAGGTGAGAGCAAATGCTCGATGACATCTAAACAGATAATCGTGTCAAATTTTAGCTGATCGGGAATTTCTGTATAGAATGAGAGCTTATTAGTATCAAGATTTAATTGCTCGGCACGAAAGCGAACAAATTCATGATGTAGGGGATTAAGATCGCAATAGATCACCTGTTCAACCCCGGAATTCATCGCGGCAGCCAGGGCATGAGTACCGATTCCGCCACCAAAATCTAAGACTTTTCCGCTACCGTGATCATCAATTAATCTCAGGGTTTCGCCGATATATTCTTGACTGGATAAATGCCAAGCTGATAATTCAAATAAATAGTTTTCTTTGACTTTTTCCTGATAGAAATCATTTGGATTTGTCCAAGAAAAGTCTTGATGAGCTAAGGCCGCTAAGGCATCCTTTGCTATCGCTAATTTTGCTTGTAAAATTTCTTGGTCTAATTGTAAAAAGTTTTGTAGGTGTGACTCCAAATCAAAGGAATTGCGCTTAAATTCCGCGACCGAGGAGGATGACAGCAGGGAAGAATCTCGATTCATATATAGAGTGATGCCGGGGAGAATTAACTAAAAAACCCTCTCTTATTATCTCACAATTTGGCCAAATTATAGCAGGAAGTTTTCGTTAAAACAGTAGCGCCAGCTTTTGGCCTACATCCTCAAAAACTGGCACCGCCCATCTATTCACTTTCTTATATTTAAGGTCTTTATCTCTGCTGACCTCATTTCAAATTTTCTATAGTATTTCCTACTTTTCCCTCCTTTCCTCTATACTTAATTATTTTTTAATATTTACTTTTGTGAGGATTGGTCAGGTTTTATTAAGTAATGCTGCGGATGCAGGGAAACGCCGAGAATTTGTGATATCCACACCTCAAAATCGTGGATTGGATAAGCTTGCCCCCCCGTCAAGGGATTTACCATTGGTTTCACCAGAATGGTAAACATTCCCAGACGATTTCCCGCTAAAACATCGGTAAACAAGCGATCGCCAACCATGGCAATTTGTTGGGGGGGAAGTCCCATGGCTGCCATCGCTTGCCGGAGTTTGCGTCGAGAGGGTTTCACCGCACCGAGAAGGTAGGGAAGTTGTAAATTATCCGCGATCGCACCGATGCGATTTTCACTGAGATTATTGCTGACCAACCAAATCGGTAGATAAAGACGCAAGGAATCGACCCAACGCTCTAAATCCTCAGAAACCGTCGTTTCCTGGAGGGGAACAAGGGTATCGTCCACATCGAGAATCAATCCCTTAATCTGATGCTTACTCAAAATCTCCGGAGTGAGACCGAGAATCGTATCCCCTAAAATTAAATCGGGTTGTAGAATTTTTGCTCTAGTCATTAACTTCTCAAAAATAACTGGCAGCGAGTCGATCGAACTCAGCTTGATTAAAAAACCGTTGCCTTATTCAGTATAAATGACCGACAGCCCCTGAAAATAATGCCGGATCCATCCCTTCACTTGGCCGCTTGAATCACCTGTAAACTACCACCAGCGTATAATTTTTGTTGACAATCACGAAAACCGATCGCCTGTAAAGATTGGATCAGGTCGCTATCGATAAACTGCCAAGCGGTATCGGTTTCAAATAATTGCAAAAATAGGGCTAAAGAAGGCCAAAAAAGCGGGTTAGTGGGTCGATGAAAATCCACGAGAGCAAAAATTCCCCCCGGTCTGAGAACTCGATACACTTCTTTAAGGATTTCCTCTAACTGCTCCGGTTCCATTTCGTGGAGAGCGGCGCTAGTATGAACAAGGGCGAATTCTCCGGCACTAAAGGGCATTTTTTCGGCTAATCCCTCCACATAATGCGCTTGCGGTACCGCTAAACTAGCTCGCTCCAGGGCCCGGGGAGAGACATCTAAACCCGTACAGCGATCGGATAGGGGGACTAAATAACGGGTGGTTTGACCCGCACCACAACAGAGATCGAGGATAGGGTCATTTTTAGCGATTTTTAAGCCTTCTAAGGCTAATTGCCGAAAACGGGACTCGCCACCCACTGCTAGGGCAGCCAGACGGGAGATACCATCGTAAAGCCATTGATATTGATAACTGAGGGGACGTAAAATTGTAGCCAAGATCAACCTCCAAGATTTGATTAAGTTCTCTGTAGCCTGTAATTTGTTTTAACGGTTCCACCGATATATTGTTAAACTTGGTAAAGAATCTGAAAATTTAAAAATTATCTGTTAACACTATGGGTCGCGTTGGCGTTTTATTATTAAATTTGGGTGGGCCGGAGCGGTTAGAGGATGTGCGTCCTTTTCTATTTAACCTTTTTTCTGACCCAGAGATCATCCGTTTACCGATCAAAGGATTACAAAAACCGTTAGCTTGGTTAATATCGACGCTAAGAGCGAGTAAATCCCAGGAAAATTACCGTCAGATTGGTGGTGGCTCCCCTTTACTCAAGATTACGGAAGCACAGGCCACGGCACTGCAACAACGTCTCGCGGAAATGGGCCGCGAGGTGAGCGTTTATATTGGGATGCGTTACTGGAATCCCTTCACCGAAGAAGCGATCGAGCGGATTAAACGGGATCATATCAAAAAATTAGTTATTCTCCCCCTTTATCCCCAATTTTCCATCAGCACCAGTGGTTCCAGTTTTCGTGTACTGGAGGAAATGTGGCAGCAGGATCCCTATCTACGTTTGACGGAATATACTCTCATCCCCTCTTGGTACGATCATCCCACTTATCTGAGTGCTATGGCCGATCTGATCGCACGAGAATTAGAGCAGTGCGCTAATCCTGACCAAGTACATATCTTTTTTAGCGCCCATGGTGTCCCCCAAAGTTATGTGGAGGAAGCGGGAGATCCCTATCAAAGGGAAATTGAAGAATGCACTAGGGCGATCATGCGTACTCTAAACCGACCCAATCAGTACACTTTAGCCTATCAAAGTCGCGTCGGTCCGGTGGAATGGCTAAAACCCTATACTGAAGATGCTTTAAAAGGGTTGGGAGAGCAGGGAATTAAGCATTTATTGGTCGTGCCGATTAGCTTTGTCTCGGAACACATCGAAACTCTGCAAGAAATCGATATAGAGTATCGAGAAGTGGCGGAAGAAGCGGGAATTGAACATTTTCAGCGAGTACCGGCTCTTAACACTCACCCGATGTTTATCGAATCTCTCTCCCAGTTAGTGGTAAAATCCCTAGACGAGAAACCCACCACTTTCGAGCAAATTACCCATCCGAAAGCGAATATGAAAATGTATCCCCAGGAGCGTTGGGAATGGGGAATGACAACGGCAGCCGAGGTGTGGAATGGTCGATTAGCGATGATCGGTTTTCTGGCAATTATTATCGAATTAATTACTGGTCAAGGACCCTTACATTTTGTGGGTTTATTATAACCTCGATCTTCGCTGCCATTGCTTTTGACGGTAACTACCAAAATAAGGTTGGGTTAAACATAGTTAAACCCAACCATTGGCGATTTTATCTTCTCTTAGGACATCATATTAGCAGAACGAACATTAACGTTAACTTCTAGCCTGCCATTGCCGAGCATATCTAACCCAGTGACGCTAAACAGATTAGCTTTAATCCCCCTTTCCTGAAAATTAGCCTGTAATTCTTTGATGAGAACCTCTTCCACTTTCCCTTCATCATCTGCTAGAGCTTGGACGATTTTAGCGGCGAAAGAGCCAATTTTTGCGCTCAATATTTCTTCCACATTGGTAATCTCGATAATAACCATTGATTTTTCTTCTTAGTAGAGGACAAATAGCTTAACAAGCAATAAGAACAGAATTTGCAAGAAAATAGAGCTGCTCTCATCTTAGGAATCAGTATAACCCGCACTGTTCCCGCCCAAACGTAAATAGGCTTCAATAAAGCTATCTAAATCCCCATTCATTACCCCGGTAACATCGGTGGTTTCCACATTACTACGCAGATCCTTAACCAATTGATAGGGATGAAAAACATAGTTACGGATTTGATTGCCCCAAGCGGCCTCCACCATATCGCCGCGAATTTCGGCGATCGCTTGAGCCTGTTGTTCCCGAGCAATAATTAACAATTTCGCTTTTAATAAAGCTAGGGCTTTTTCTTTATTTTGTAATTGCGATCGCTCTTGGGTACAACGTACAGCGATACCTGTGGGAAGATGAACTACACGCACGGCAGTTTCCACTTTATTAACATTTTGTCCACCTTTTCCCCCCGATCTAGTGGTGGTAATTTCTAAATCTTTATCGGGAATTTCTACCCTCACTGCATCATCGCCCAAAATTGGCATTACTTCCACCCCAGCGAAACTGGTTTGACGTTTACCATTAGCATTAAAAGGGGAAATTCTTACTAACCGATGGGTGCCTTTTTCTCCTTTTAGATAACCGTAAGCATAAGTTCCGGCAATCTCAATTGTCACCGATTTAATTCCCGCTTCATCTCCTTCTGATATTTCCGCTAAAGTGACTTTATATCCCTGTTTCTCGGCCCAGCGAGAATACATTCTCAGGAGCATTTCTGTCCAGTCTTGGGCATCGGTT
Source organism: Microcystis sp. M049S2 (assembly GCF_020245625.1). Lineage (NCBI taxonomy): Bacteria > Bacillati > Cyanobacteriota > Cyanophyceae > Chroococcales > Microcystaceae > Microcystis > Microcystis sp. M049S2. The sequence goes on from NZ_JADBUN010000088.1 coordinate 12,951, forward strand.
CCCCCGGCCCCCGCATTAATCGTTAAAACCGCTCCTTTTGCGTCGTAGGGACCATTTAAAAGCTGTTGCAATTCCCAGCGATCGAGGTCATGCTGTAAATGAGTTAAATTGTCCGTCGCTTCTTCTAGTAAAGTTCGATCGGATTCTAATTCTAATAACTCGATAATTGCCTTAGTATCTTCTAATTGTTCACACCAACCCTGATAGGTTTCTAAAGAAGATTTACACTCGTTTAGTTCTTGCAGGGTTTTTTGAGCAGTATCGGGATTATCCCAAAAAGTGGGGACGGCTGCCACCTGTTCTAAGTCTTTAATTTTGGCCCTTAAAGTGGGTAAGTCAAAGATAGTCCTGGGTTTTACCCAGGCGCGATCCTACTATCTCGATACCTTTTTTTAGTTCCGATATTTCCATGTTTTCAGTTATCAGTTATCAGTTATCAGTTATCAGTTATCAGTTACTCTAGAAGTCAGGAGTCTGGGGAGTCAGTCCCGATGAAAAAATTTTCACCCCCACAGAGGAAAGAGGTTTCCTTCCCTACACCCCACACCCCACACCCTACACCCTCTTTCAAGTCAGGAGGCCGGAGTTGAGAGTTAGGGTTTTAGGGTTTTGGGGTTTTAGTTGAAATTCCCCCATTTTCCCATTTCCCCTATCCACTCTCTGTTGCCCGTTCCGCAGTTCCAGCGTTCCCTAAAATGGTACGATCGATCCGCGCAGGGGAGCAAGACTTTGTAAAGCGTTTTCAGCCTTATCACGACTACTAAACGCGCCTATTTGCCAGACGCGACGACCTTGGTGGGAAGTGGGGAAAGCGTCGGGATAGAGAGAACGAACTTTGCTGCGATCGCTCTCGTTTTTAGCTTCAATTACTACTTTAAAGCCTTTGCGGCCACTATTGCTAGTATTGCCACTACTGGGATTAGGGGCAGCCCGATTAAAAGTGATTACGTCTGATAAACTTCTCTGATTGCCTAGGTTGCGCGGTGGCGGTGGTGGTACAATTGCATTATTATTCTGAGCATTGGCTTGCCCTGAGCCAAGTCGAAGGGGAGGAGTCAGGGGGGGTAAATTAGAGGTAACGGTCGGCTGCGGCGTTAAATTTGGCTCTGGTACTGGATTAGTGACCCCTGGCTGAGGATTGCTCTGTACTGCTGTTTCTGCAGCGGTAAAGGTATATTCTCGCACTTCGGGATTAGCAGGAGGATTAACGGGTGTTTCTGCTTTGACGGATTCTCTGGGGAGGGGTGTGGGGGGGATAGACGATTGGGTCCCCGCGAGTAATTCCGGGGGAGGATTGAAACTGGGACTATCGGCAGTTAGATAGATATGACTGAGATTTTGACCAGCTAGACTACGTTTAGTAAAGCGCCAGCCATCGATGAGATAAATTTGGATTAAACCGCTCCCTAAACCTTTTGTCCGTCCAATAATTACCTCCGATTGCCTGGGATTGCGGGGGGTTCCTACGAGGACTAATTCCCCGTTGCGTTGTACGATACGCAGCAGGTATTCTAAACCGTAATCTTTGCCCTGAATGCGAAGGGAATAACCGTTACTGTCGGTGGCCCGTTCACAACTGCCGGTAAAATCGAAATCGAGCAGCAGAGGCTGAACAATGGTCGGTTCTGTGCCATTTACCGCCCAACATTGGCGTTTTCCCTGGATTTGTTGCAAAATCAGTAAATCGTATTTACCGTTACCGTAGGGTCGGGCAATAGCGATAAAATCCTCTTGATTAACTTCTCTTTGTTCAAAGAGAGTCGCTTGACTCGGTGTAGTCAGGAGACAACTCCCTAGAAGTGAAAACAGTAGGGTAAATTTTAAGGATGATTTTAGATTCATAAATAGGGAGCGTTGTTATAGAGATTGTACTTGCATTTATTTTATCGATCTAGACGTAAGCGAGAGAATTTTGTTTTCTTGGAAGATAGCTAGGGTTTGTTCAATAAATCTAAAAACCTTGTTGGGTAAAACTTTTAGACTTTTTGGTTTCCAAAAAGTACCAGATCTGGGAGTGATCGGGTGGAAAATTCAGGTACTTTTTCCCTGAAAATTAGGTAATTGACCCACTCAAAATCCCTAAAACCCCACACCCTGCCCCCACCGAAAAACTTTTTGCCGCAAACCCTAGTTATTACTCGACCTAATCCACAGTAGGATAGAGATTGCTGAAAATTGACTCTTGAGTAGCGTGGCAACAAGATGGCGAAAGCGGCGATTATTGGATTGGGAAGATCGGGAATAGCGGCGGCAAGATGCTTAAAACGGGATGGTTGGCAGGTGACATTAAGCGATCGCTCTGATTCTCCCAGTTTACAAGCAACCAAAACCAATCTGGAAAGGGAAGGAATTATTGTCAATCTTGGTCAAAATCTCAGTCTAGAGGCTTCGGACTTGCCTAATCTTATCGTGGTTAGCCCCGGCGTGCCTTGGGATGCCCCGATTTTAATTACTGCCAGAGAAAAAGGCATCGATACGATCGGAGAATTAGAATTAGCTTGGCGTTATCTGCAATCTTCCCCCTGGTTGGGGATTACGGGAACTAACGGCAAAACCACCACCACCGCCCTCTGTGCCGCTATTTTTCAAAAAGCGGGGTTAAATGCCCCTTCCTGCGGTAATATCGGCTATGCTGCCTGTGAATTGGCTTTAAAAGCCGATAAATACGATTGGATTATTGCGGAGATTAGTAGTTATCAGATCGAGTCCAGTCGGGATTTATCGCCGAAAATCGGCATCTGGACAACTTTTACCCCCGATCACCTCAGTCGTCATCAAACTCTGGAAAATTATTATCAGATTAAAGCCTCTTTACTGCAAAGAAGCGATCGCCAAATCCTCAACGGTGATGATCCCTATCTGCGTCAAATCGGTGTTAGTCAATGGCAACAAGCTTATTGGACTTCTGTGAAAGGCAAAGATGCGCTTTTGGGCGATCCTAGTCGTGGTGTTTATCTGCAAGATAACTGGATCGTGGCTTTTGGGGAGTTAATTGCCCCGGTTAATCTCCTGAAAATGGTGGGTAGTCACAATCAACAGAATTTGCTTATGGCTGTGGCCGCCGCTAGATTGGCAGGAATCGAGAAAAAAGCTATTACCGAAGCGATCGCCACTTTCCCCGGAGTTGCCCATCGTCTAGAGTACATTTGTACGTACAAAGGACTAGAATTTATTAATGATAGTAAAGCAACTAACTACGATGCCGCTGCCGTGGGCTTACAATCCGTCCCCAGTCCAGCGATTTTAATCGCGGGAGGAGAAGCGAAAGCCGGGGATGATCGGGCTTGGATCGCTGAAATTAAGGCAAAAGTCGCCACCGTGCTGCTTATTGGTGACGCTGCCGCCGATTTTGCCCGTCGTTTACAGTCAGCGGGTTATCAAGATTATGAATGTGTAGAGACGATGGACAGGGCAGTTCAACGCGCAGCCGAACTAGGACCAGCAAAAGAGGCTAAAGTGGTGTTATTATCGCCCGCTTGCGCTAGTTTTGACCAATACCAAAGTTTTGAACATCGCGGCGATCATTTTCGGCAATTGTCTTTACAGTTGTAGGGAGATGGGGAAGTGGGGGAATGGGGAAGTGGGGGAATGGGGAAGTGGGGAATTTCAACTAAAACCCTAACACCCTAAAACCCTAAAACCTTGTTGCCGACGACTAAGACGTAATTTTTGTTGCCAAAAATACTCTTTTTTGGCTAAGTTGGGTAAGATCAGGAGGAGTTAACCAAAAAATTAAGAGAAAAAAACGTGCTGGGATCGTCCTTCCATCTTGATCATCTTTTTAAAAAGCCGCTAATTGCCTGTCTTTCGTCCTGTGTTGCCGTTTTGCTACCGATCCCAGTGTTAGCGGCACCAGTGGCAGTGTTAAAAAGTCAGGAAAATGCCAATCAATGGACAGATATCACCGAACGTTTGCAAAATGTTGGGGTTAATTACTGTATTCTCCAGAGTAATCAGTGGCAAAGCGACGCGGATTTAAATAAAATTAAGGTTCTCATCATCCCCAATGTCGAGAATATTTCCGGTTTACAAGCTAGTGTCTTGAGTCGTTGGCTGAATCGCGGTGGTAAAATTATTGTCACAGGTCCGGCGGGGAATCTTTCGGAACCTGCTGTGCGTGAACAGTTGCGATCGCTATTTGGGGCTTACTGGGCTTATCCCCACTCCCAAGCTTACACCCTGCGACCGACTAATTTAGGCGAACTGAAAAACCAAAAACCTTTAGCCAGCAGTCTCCTCGGTGGCGTGGTTATCCCCACGGGAGTTAATAGCCAAACTGTTGCCGTCTGGGGGGCGCGCAATAATCCCCCCGCCGTTGTCCTCAATAATAACTCGATCTTTCTCGGTTGGCGCTGGGGCAGCGATGCCGTCGCTAATCTCGCCCTCGATAGCGCTTGGCTAGAAACCGCCCTGCAACGCTACGGCATTAATCGCAGTTCTTCTACTAACACAATTGCGCCCTATTGTCAAGGAAGCTCAACAATAGTTAATAATATTAATAATACACCAATGGCGACCGCACCCCGTCGCCCTTTACCCCAGATTTTAGAAAATCCCCCCAGTGAAACAGCGAGATTAAGTCCGAATACCGAGGCAATTCCCCCCAGAGCGAGCCTAACTCCTCAACAAATTGGCCAGATGACGGCGGAATTGCAGGGATTAATCGGGCGTTATGGGGTGACTCTCTTAGCTTTAGAAGCCAGTAATAGTAATATATCCAATACTGATAAATCCTTAGCACAAGCATTTCATAATCGGGCAAAAAATTCCCCCACCTCGGATGGGGCGAGACGATTCCGTTTAGCCCTGGAAAATGCCCAAGGAGCGTTAAATAATTTTCAGAATTTAATCGCTCAGGGGGACTATACCCAAGCGCGGGAATTTTGGTTACAAGCGCGGCGAAATCTTTGGGATAATTATCCCACTAATCGACAATTTGCCCAACCAGAAATACGGGCAATGTGGTTAGATCGAGGAACGATCGTACAAGCTAAAAATGAGGAGGATTTAGCTAAAGTATTCGATCGCATGGCGGCAGCGGGTATTAATGTGGTCTTTTTTGAGACAGTTAATGCTAGTTATACTATTTATCCCAGTCAAGTTGCTCCCGAACAAAACCCTTTAACTAGAGGTTGGGATCCCCTCAAAGTTGCCGTTAAATTAGCCCATGAACGCAATATGGAAATCCACGCTTGGGTGTGGGTTTTTGCGGCGGCTAACCAAGCTCATAATAAAGTATTAGAGCAACCATTAGATTATCTCGGTCCAGTTTTATCGCGTAATCCCGATTGGGGGGCAACAAATAAAAGTGGTGGTTCTTTTGATTACAGTCAAGGCACGAAAAAGGCCTTTTTTGATCCTGCTAATCCCGACGTACAGAACTATCTTTTATCTCTTTACGAGGAAATTGTCAAGAATTATGATGTGGATGGCTTGCAGTTAGATTATATTCGCTATCCCTTCCAGAGTCAAGATTTTAATCAAACCTATGGTTATGGTAAATCCAGCCGGTGGTTATTTAAACAAATGACGGGAGTTGATCCCATTACTTTAAATCCCCGGGGAGCTTTATGGGAACAATGGACTAGCTTTAAAATCCGTCAGGTTGATACTTTTGTCTCGCAGGTTTCTACTAGCTTAAAACAGATTCGCCCCCAATTAAAAATGTCAGCGGCGGTGTTTCCCTTAGAACAAAAAGAACGGTTATATCGTATTCAGCAAAACTGGGAAGAATGGGGACAAAATCAATGGATAGACCTGATATTTTTAATGACTTATGCTCTTGATACAGGGACTTTAGAAGAAAAAACTCAGTCTTTATTTGATCGCAAAATTGCAGGAAATGCTCTGATTATACCCGGTATCCGTCTGTTAAAAGTACCTGATCAAGTCATGATCGATCAACTACAATTTATTCGCAATCTTCCCACTTCGGGATTCGCTCTTTTTGCCACAGAAAATCTCAATCCCAACCTGCAAACAATTCTTAATCGCATTCAGGGATCGATAATTACCAAAAAAGCTGAACCTTTACCTCACCGTCAACCCTTTAAAACGGCAGCGGTGCGGTTTAATTCTCTGCGTCAAGAGTGGAGTTTTTTAATAGTTAATAATTTATGGGCAATGGAAGAAGGAACCTTAAAAACCTGGGGGCAAGAAGTGGACGAAATGGCTAATTTATTAGAACAATTAGCTACTAATCCCAGCCCTCGCAATTTGACTTTAACTCAAAATGCTCTAAAGCGATTTAGCTATCAATTTAAATCTGTGATGTCCAGACAAAAAGATTTATCTGCTTATCAAATACAAGTCTGGGAAAATCGCCTCGTCACCCTACAAAGTCTCCTAAGTTATGGTCAAAGGGTTGAGTTTTAGGGTAATTGCTATAAAATAAAGTACCAGCTAGAATGGCGGAATGAGAATGTACCATTTAAGACAAGGGAAATTTTGTTATAATTGCTTCTGGATAACCCCGATTGCTTTCTTGGATAAATAAATGCCTTTTTTGTCAACAACTAACGAGATATTCGTTTTAATTCACGATTCCGAAAACATTTAATCGGCGACTATGATAACTATAAATAGACAAGTATTTTCTGATATTTCGCGAGCCAGACGGGACGAAAAGGACGAGGCTAAATCTTTATTTTCTAGTTATTGAAATTCTTCAAATGGATGAAACTATCACTAATTATGAAGATAAAATTAGCTCTTTTATTTATTGGCAAACCTATCCCATCAATCATCTATATTCTCAATTAAAATGCTCAAAACTCGCCTTTTAGCTAGACCAAGTAATATCTTTTTTCTGTTATTAATTTTGGCGATTATTTTTAATCCTTTTGTGATTGTCAATGCGGGAGAAAGAGGGGTTTTAATGGTTTTTGGTCAAGTACAGGAGAAAATACTTAATGAGGGTATTCACGGGATTATTCCCGTTGTTAACACGGTAAAAAAACTAAGTGTGAGAATCCAAAAACAACAGATAGCGGCCGAAGCTTCCTCCAAAGACCTACAGGAAGTATTTACAGATGTGGCACTGAATTGGCATATTTTAGCATCAGAAGTTAATAATATTTTTCAACAAATTGGCGATGAAGCGGCTGTCATTGAACGAGTGATCGATCCAGCAGTGGAGGAAATTCTCAAGGAAGTTATGGCTAAATATACCGCTGAAGAATTAATTACTAAACGGGAGGAGGTGAAAGGAGAAGTGGATATTCGTTTGAGCGAAAGACTGAAAAATTATCATATCGGTGTCGATGATATTTCTTTGGTTCATGTCAATTTTTCCGATCGCTTTACCGATGCGGTGGAAGCCAAACAAATTGCCGAACAGGAGGCCAAAAAAGCCGGTTTTATGGTGCTGAAAGCTCTGAAAGAATCGGAAGTGAAAATCAATCTGGCTAAAGGAGAGGCGGAAGCTCATCGCATTCTCCAAGATTCCTTAAGTCCAGAAGTTTTACAGAACAAAGCGATCGAAAAATGGGACGGTAAACTCCCCCTATTTATGGATGATAATCTGCTTAAGTCCCTTGAATTGGTTAAAGATAAGCGAAAGACTAGATGATAAAAACAATTTATTAAAACCATAAGAAAGAATACTTGATTTTATTGAACTTCCCTGCGAGGAACTCCTCTATGCTGTTTAAATCCCGAAAGACAAAGCAGAAATTTAACCCCGATTACTGGCGAGATCATTCGGCCAACGAACGCACCTATCTGTCTTGGATGCGTGCCTCGATCGCTTTGATGGGTTTTGGTCTGGTGATTTTGCGTTTACGGACGGCATCTTCTACGGTCCTAGGATTGGGGTGGTTGTTGGGTTTTGTCTTCGCTATGGTGGGATTATTAATCGTTGTCATCGCCACGCGCCGGTATTTTCTCATCCGGCGAGCGATCGATAGTAATAGCTACGAACCCGCTCAAGTCTGGATTATTTGCTTTAGTATAGCGATCGCTTGTCTCGGGTCAGGAATTCTCTATTTTGTCGCCACCAGTCCCGATAGCGGTGGAGTGGAAAGCATCGGTTTCGATTAAAACCCCATCCTCGCAGGGAGCGGGATGGGGAAAAATTGCTCGATACAGGCGGTAAAATCCAGATAACTACTTATAATTGCCCGTTTTCCGACCTTTCCCAGGAAGGGGCGAAAGGTGGACAAATCAAAGGACAGGCACGCCAATGACTGTGAACAGGGACTCCCAAGCGTTGACAATAGCCATTTCCTCTCCCCTGAAACTTATAAAACCGACAGTAACGACAGGTAGAGGAACAAGTAGCAACTTTCGGGAGAGGATTTCCCGTGGATTCGATCGCTGTTAGTTTTGGGGATAGGGTGGAAATGGTGTCTAGCAAGGAAGTCTCCAAGGCTAACGGGGTTCACTAGCGACTCTTACCGTACCTAGTCCCAAATTATGTCACAGTCGCCCATCCTCCCGGAGTATAACGATTGACACGATCCTAAAAAATTGAGAAAGTACCTTGCTGCCAGATCTATTCCACCACAACACGCTTAGAAAAGCCCCAACTTAACGAGATCGCCACCATCATCAATACCATCCACTCTGGCGGCAAATAGGTTGGTTGACAAGCTTTTAAAAGCAATCTTCCCCCTACCGCTAAAACCGTCAGATAGGCCGCATCTTGTAGGTAAACAAACTCAGCCAACCACCTAACAAATAAACCGGTCAAAAATCGTAGGGCTAACATTCCCAAAATACCACCAGTCAGGAGAATCCAGAATCGATCGGCTAATGCGATCGCTGTTGTCACACTATCGAGGGAAAAAGCCATATCTGTAAAAGCAATCAGAACAATAACACGGCCAAAAGATTCTATGGCGAGATTAGGGGCAAAATTTTGGTCTTCTATGTCTATATCTAAAAGTTTCTGGCAAAAATGCTTACCCGCTAACCAGAGCAGATAAATAGCACCCAGTACCTCCACCTGCCAGAATTTAACTGTCCAACTGGCACTCACTAACATGGCAACTCTTAATACAAATGCCCCCGCTAACCCCCAGTTTAAAGCTTGGCGTTGTTGTCTGGGGTCGGGAAGTTCTCGCACCAAAGCGGCCAGGGCGACGGCATTATCGGCCGATAGAATAGTTTCTAAGACTGCCAGGGTGAAAATAGTGCCGCAAGTGGTTAGAGAGAGATTTTCGGCTATATCGAGAATTTGAGGAGACATATAATTATATTTTCACTTTTATAACGTTGTAGATGCGTCTTGGTATTTGCTGCTAGGATTCTTGACTATTTTTTTGTCGGTATCAATTCAAGGTCAAGTTCTTGAGCTTGCGATCGAGGGTGAGATTGCTGACCACACTCTCCTTGATCAGGATTTTGGCCGGACACTATCATCTTAGGTAGGGGACAACCATAAAAGCAAATATTCTTAATTGTCGTTTTAATAAATAAAAGTGATGGAACGGCGAGGGGGCTTCCCAGCTTTGCATAAAGCAAATTTATGGATTTGAAAACAAAGAATATTTGTTTTTATTAAAACCATTGCCTAGAGTGAAAACAGAGACTCAAAAAGATCACTCAAGGAGATCAAAAACGATGAAACCGATTACAGTCCCCCTCACTCGATCGCTACTGACAGCCTTCTGTCTATTGCTAATCACAGTTTTTTCTTGCTTCCATCCTGCCATCGCTAGGGCCGTTACCACCACCAGTGCCGCAGCTCCTAAAACTGCCGTTGTTGAACCAGTTTCGCCACCGTCAGCTGCCGATAATCTGCAAAAACTACAGGAAACTAACGCCTGTGTCGGTTGTGACTTTAAGGGAATTAGCCTCAAAGATTTAAACCTGTCCTCAGCCAATCTAGAAGGAGCAAACCTCAGCCAAGCGGATTTAGAAAGAACAAACTTACAGGGTGCTAACCTCAAAGGGACTGACCTCCGGGGAGCCGACCTCGGCAAAACTCTCCTAGCGGGGGCCGATTTAAGCGGGGCCAATCTCTTAGGTGCAGATTTAGAAAAAGCCAACCTGCAAGGGGCCAACTTAACCAACGCCAATCTGCAAAAAGCTGACTTAGAAAAGGCCAATCTCACTCATGCTCGTTTAGACGGTGCTAACCTGCAAGATGCGGACGGTGAAGGGATGATCGGTGTCGATCCCAATCAGTTTAACAGTTAATACAGGAGCCTAGTCTCGTAAAATAGCCAACGACAGAGGCTATCCCTAGCTAATGCCTTAAAACTCGGTGACTATTGGTTAACTTCGATTTTATGCCCAGTTTTTTCGTCTCGAGTAAAATAGGGATAAATTTCAGAATTTAACCAAGAGTCTTTAAGTTTAGCGATAATCTAAGTTTTAGAGGATTTATTCGGGCAAATAGTGCAAAGAGCGTGAGCATACAAGTCAGAGCGCACCAAATCGGAACCCTGCTAAGATTTCTTGATTTTATCTCGTTCGGCCGAAGTGTCCCCAGAAATTTGATAGGAATAAACCTGAAATTTTCTTGGCTGATATTGTGATCACCCTTAACATAGGGTTTACCGTTGACCAAGAATTTCTCGATAGGATAGGGTGTCAGAGTTTGGTTGTCAGTCGTTTGATCGCTGTTCCATCAAGCTTTTTTTGTTTGGGGTCTTTCCTCGGAAAAATTTGCTATAGTGTAAAGGACTATTTAGTATTTGGTAAAAATAACCATAAATGCCGCCGTGTTCACAACTGTTCAACCCGCAAATCGATCGAGCTTACCTGATGACCTATTTACAGCAATTAAAGAGCTTAAACGGGAATTAAACGCTGTTATTCTGGCTCACTACTATCAAAATTCTGACATACAGGATATAGCTGATTATATTGGTGATTCTCTAGGTTTATCCCAGCAGGCTGCCCAAACCCCGGCAGACGTGATCGTATTTGCGGGGGTTCACTTCATGGGAGAGACAGCTAAAATCTTAAATCCGGATAAGTTAGTATTGCTGCCGGATTTAGATGCGGGATGTTCTTTAGCTGATAGTTGTCATCCTAAAGATTTTGCTCGTTTTAAAGCCCAATATCCCGATCATATCGTGATTTCCTATATCAATTGCAGTGCAGAAATTAAAGCCATGAGTGATATTATCTGCACAAGTTCCAATGCAGTCAAAATAGTTAACCAAATCCCTGCCCATCAACCGATTATCTTCGCTCCTGATCGCAATTTAGGCCGTTACGTAAGTCAGCAAACTGGTAGAGATTTAGTTCTTTGGCAGGGTAGTTGTATTGTCCATGAAACTTTTTCCGAACGCAAGATAATAGAATTAAAAGTCGCCCATCCCCAAGCAAAAATTATCGCCCATCCTGAGTGTGAACCATCGGTTTTACGCCATGCCGATTATATTGGTTCTACGACGGCACTATTAAATTATTCTCTAAAAAGTTCTGAAAAAACCTTTATTGTCGTCACAGAACCTGGAATTATTCACCAGATGCAAAAATCGGCCCCGGAGAAAATATTTATACCCGCACCAGCTTTGAATAACTGTGCTTGTAATGAGTGTCCCTACATGAGACTGAACACTCTCGACAAGTTGTATCTCTGTATGCGAGATAAAACTCCAGAAATTACTATTTCTGAAGATTTAAGAGTTAAGGCACTGTTGCCGATTCAAAGAATGTTAGAAATGTCTTAATCAGTTATCAGTTATCAGATGTGAGTTCTCAGTTCATGAGACATATCCAAAAATTATAACTCAATCAGAGCTTGTTTTGATAATTTGTACTAATAAGTAGTTCGATACTAAAATGTATATCTATTATTGCCAGTTCAATTTAAGTAGGTAGGCGAAAAAACTTATAAAATAGTAGAAAACCCTTTGTGGAGGAGGAATAAAACCTTGCCAGCCCCTCTAAAAATTGATTTAAGTGAAGAAGAAGACAAAAACTTGCAGGAATTCCTTATAGAGTCAAGGA
>NZ_JADBUN010000089.1:0-34987 GCF_020245625.1 Microcystis sp. M049S2
CGTCTCTATCGCAAAAATGCTGGCTAGTTTTGGTGCATTATTCCAGTTTGCTCCCCAACCACTCCAGCCACCTGATGAATCTCGCCAATTCAGATATAGGGTATTATCCGTGCCGATTGCAAATACATGAGGGCAGTTGTCTGTTTGCTGTATCGCAAAAATACCTGACAGTTTCGGTGCTACATTATAACTATCCATGAGTGAAACTCCTTGTTAATAGATGGTTGATTACTTGGTAATGGTCCATTGTACTATTTGACTTACAAAAAGTTCCATTTAACCCATCCGGCATCCGTTCGCTCGGAAGTAACAGGATAGACCATTTTATAAGGGGGATCCCCCACCACATTATCCATGTAGTAGCTGTTGAGTGGGTTCGATCCAGATATGGACGAAAGCCTTCGTACATAAGGTCGCGCTGTCAAAGCACTTGTTCGGGTTTCCCCGCCACCCATGATGTCAAAATCTCTGTGAAAGGTATTGATGCTCTTCCTAAGAGCAAGGACCCTTTGTTGTGACGCACTTGCAGTCTGAAAGGTCGTTCCCCATAGGGTCAGGTATCCCCTTGCCATTTTATAAACCAGTTCTGGAACAGGAGCAACGGTTTCGCTCACGTTGGCCGCATCATATTTCCCATCTGCCGTATAGTTTCCTGCAACGGTACTGTGTCTTCCGCGACAGGCATACAATTCATAATTCGTTGGTCGCGGTTCAGTCCCGTCTTTCAAGGGATCAGTCAGTACATAACTATCGGCGATGTATTTCCATTTATCTTTCCGCCAGGAATTATAGATGGTCGCTTCATTGAGTTTGCCGGTCATCAGTCCGTTTGGCCTGGGCACCAATCCCATGAACAGATTGTCTATCGGTTGTACGCACATGTCCCAAGCATAAATTCCAACGTAGTTGACCACATTAGGAGGCAACTGGGTAAATATTCCCCACCATTCCCCAGGGCCCGGTACAGGGTCGATGGCGAATATGTTGATCGGGATATGCTTTACATCGTCCGGTCCATAGAAATAGATAAACCATGCTGCCATGATGGCTTCCATAGCTCCCCGGCTGTGCCCAATGAAATTGTATATACTTTTTCCGCTTGCAGCTGCCAGGTTGGCCCCATGAAGCGCAAGCGCAGGCGCAGACCACCCATCTGATTGAGTTACACGGGAATATTGGTTGCCACCTGAATAGCTTTGAACGTAAGAAAGCAAGCTTGGATCCGCATTCAGGGGAGCATTAAAAACAAGAGGTTCGCTGTTATCGCGTGGCACAGCCCAATCGTTCTCCCCAACTCCCCGAACGGTAACACTCGGTGTGGTTGCCCGAAGGTCGCCGGTAATTTCCTTGTGAATTCTCACGGGAATGTAGCCGGTCGCTGGAGCATAAATGTTTTTATCACTTCCATCTCGTGATACTTCTCCTTCATCCCTGGTACAAGCGGTTCCGCAGAAACATACCGTGAAAGCGCTGGGTGGGGTGGCACTTAAGGGAGTGGCAGCTCTTGGTGAAGGTGAAGCAGTCGGAGGAGTTTCGGCACTCAAACGAGTTTCTACCGGGGTACTGCTTTCCGAAAGAAGTACAATTTCAAAAGTGGCCGCATCGGCTGGACTCCCTTGTGCTTGCAGCGCAGCAGTCGGATCTACCAATTGGATGTACTTTTTGTTGGCGGCAAACAGTACTACTATTTTGGGATCCCAATCCTCCACGGTGAATTGCTCTGTTGGACTTATGGCATCAGCTATTGCAGCAAGAGGAACCGCTCCATCCTGTTGGTTGGATACGTATTTGCCATTGGAAGCCATCAGGGCAACAACCCTGTCTTCCCCCTGGAGGTACATTTGGAAATTCTCGTTGCTGCCTATGGCATCACTACTTGCTTGCAGTACATTGCCATCACTATTGGATGTTATATATTTTCCGTTGTTCGCCTTAAATGCTACCCTAATTGAATTTCCTGTTGTTGAAGATGTTGTCATTTTATTTCCTTTTACTAAGAATGCTGTCAATGTAACTTAAATGCGTAAAAGCTTATCACCCCATTTAGGCGCAATCGCCAGAACTTTTCCCTATATCACCCCCAAAAGCCTGTTAGTCAGATTAGCATATTGCCAAAAACCTTGTTTAACTAAATTCCTGACAATTAGGCTCATTCTAGCGATGATTCTTCGATCTGACCGCACCCCTTGACAAAAACTTACAATTATTCGACCTTTAGCGATCGCTATCGGGGGATAGTTGTTTTTTGTTACAGCAGTATGGAGAAGGGAGCGGGTTTTTCAAGTTGGATTGGCAGTTAATCATGCTATTAAAAACCGATTCAGTATAAAGACCCCGTTATGCCGTGTCCCTACAGATAGACTTCAACGGCCCTAGCATTCGCCGCGTCACGGAATGAATATTCGCCTTGCGCCTCGATAATCTTCAATATTAACTACAATATCAACCAAACGGTTAACGCAACGATCGCAATAATCTGGCTCGGCAAGTAGTCGCTCAATATTACCGATTGTCACGACGGGTAATGATGTGGGGGTATTTTCCTCCCGCATCACTTGCTCCAGGGAATCTTTGCCTTTCATGCTTCGGTTAGCGGTGATCAGGATCATCTGATTGGCTTGGGCATACCGCCAAACAACACGATCATCGCTCGTGACAGCTAACCCAACTTCTTCAAACAGAATAAAACGAATCGAGATCAAGTCAAGCCAACCACTCGCAGCAAGGACTCTGGCGAGGACAAGAGAATGCCCTCGTAAGTTATGATCAACTAGAAAATTCCTGCCCGTGATGCCAACTTGGCTTTTTCCGCTTCAAGTTTTGCTCGAATGGCTTCTGTGCCAGGTTTTGGCGGCTTAGCAGCAATACGGGCAACTCGCTCACGATTTTGCTCTTCATAATATTGTCGGAGTTCTTCAGCTTCTTTGAGAACTTGCTGGTACTCAGCCTCTACATCCGCACGATGAGCCTCAATATAAGCCAGGGCAGCGTTAATTTGCTCTTCCGTCAGATCAAATAATCCCTGAATGAACTTAGGTGGATATTGAGCAGTCACATAATCCATCACATCGTAGAGGGTGATGCGGGTTCCTGCGATTGTCAGTCCTCGCTCTGTACGAATGATAGCGGTTTGTTCATTTGATGCGAGCGTCATAGCTATAGTCTCAGTGTTTCACCATCTCATTCCATATTACCGCATGAAAAAGCAAGGTGAGCAAACGCCCACCCTGACTACTAATTCGCAAGCTCTTTAATCCTCAACCCAGACTTTCAAAATGTATTTCAGCCTCGTTCCTGCATCTAGCCAGTAGTGAACTCCAATATCTGGCAATTCAGTATCACCAGGCCCCGTACTACAAGATCGGCGATCAAATTTAGACCACAGCTTCAATTAATGTGCATGGTGCGTTCCCCAAAATCGATCGCTGGAGCAGTGGGAGTCACATTAGGGAACGCACCCTACAAGATCGGCGATCGCAATCAATATCTCTACGGTCTAACGTATTAGAACGCATTTTTCTATGGCTTATGCACGCATTCGATATATTTAATTGACGCAGGATCAATAGTTACACCATTCCCATCAAAACAGGTGACTGCTACTGATGCTGCCTCAATTGCTGAACATCCATGCAATACTAAATGAAGATATAGTAATGCGTTCCTTATTGGATCGTTATTTTGAGTGCAAGAAAATGAAATTATGTATGGTTTCGTTATTTCTTTGTACTTGTTTACAAGATGAATGTAATTTTTACCTAGTAGGCATCCTGATATGTCTTCAACTATTTCTGGAGTTTCAGTATAATTATGCAATAAACCGCTGGGATGTGTCGCTGCTTCTTTAAATAAAAATCCAAATGGGCCTTCACTATTTATCCATGTTTTTGCAATAAAGGAAGTTGCAAAGGGGTTTTTCCCGCTTTTTAGAATGTCAAGTTCTTTTGATAAGATTATCAATTCATGCCATATTGATTCTTCGACGAGTTTTTTGGGAAGAATACCTCGTTCCAAGAATGATTTAGGATTTCTTGTTCTGGTTCCGTGGAAATAAATGCAATCAATTATATCTGGAATGTGATAGTTCTTATCAAACGCTTCATATATGTAATCCTCTGGATTTTCATTTTCTGGTATCCGATCCATGTTTTGTAGGTTGGATATCAAAGTGTTTTCATTTATATTAAAAATCAAGGCGATCGATTTTTTTGTGGTTTCAAAGTTTGTGCAGTCTAAAATCGGATTCATGAATATCGTGGTTTTTTTGTTGAGTTTGCAAATAATGCTAAAACCGTACACTTATAAGCGTTGTATTTTCTAACTACATATTATAGGTCAACTTTCCGTATAACACTCTTGAAAGTAACAATATGGGTCAACTTTCCGTATATCACTCCATTTAGGCGCGATTGCCAGAACTTTTCCCCATATCACCCCCAAAAGCGTGTTAGCCAGATTAGCATATTGCCAAAAACCTTGTTTAACTAAATTCCTGACAATTAGGCTCATTCTAGCGATGATTCTTCGATCTGACCGCACCCCTTGACAAAAATTTATAATTATTCGACTTTTAGCCATCGCTATCGGGGGATAGTTGTTTTTTGTTACAGCAGTATGGAGCAGTCTAACTGATGGCTATATTTCCAGATTATCGCCCGCAGGAAACCAATCTTCATCGAGAATTTGTTCAAGGGAACCAATGGGAATAACGGGGAAAGTATCGAGGGGTAATTGAGAGCGGTCACTGGCATTTTTTCGGGCTGAAAGATAACATTCATCAAAAATTTCCAAAAGATAAGGTTTCAGACTAGGACTATCTTTAAGTTCATCTAATATATCGAGACGAAAAGTTCTAATCTCTCCCTTCCAGTGACCTTCGTTTCTCTCTCTTTCTGCCGCCCAATATTTGAGCTTAAGTAAATGTTCTAATAATCGGGTTAACAGACTTTTAATTGTGCGCTTTTCACTCCTTCCCATACTTGCTAATTCCTCCAGTAAATTCTCTAAATCTACCCGCTCAAACTGTCTGGCTTGCAGTTGATTAATAGTAGTTCTAATCCAGAGATAAAAGTCTTCTTCGTACATGGTTTTATTATCCATAATTTACCTCTATATATTACTCGTGGTCATTAGTAGGAAACCAATCTTCATCGAGAATTTGTTCAAGGGAACCAAGAGGAATAGCGGGGAAAGTATCGAGGGGTAATTGAGTTCTAACTTGAGCCTCTTTTCTAGCAAATTGATAGCATTCCTCAAAGATTTCCAGAATATAGGGTTTTAAACTAGGGCTATCTTTAACTTCTTTGATTATTTGTCTGCGAAAGTTGATAATTTCCCCTTTCCAGTGACCCTCATTTCTAGCTTTTTCTCCTGTCCAGTAGGTTAGTTTCAGCAAATGTACCAGCAATTGAATCAAAAGATTTTCAATTTTGCGTTTTTCACTCCTTCCCATACTTGCTAATTCCTCCAGTAAATTCTCTAAATCTACCCGCTCAAACTGTCTGGCTTGCAGTTGATTAATAGTAGTTCTAATCCAGAGATAAAAGTCTTGTTCGTACAGAGTTTTATTGTCCATAAATACTTCCTTTAAATGAATAAATGGGGATAATCATCAAACTTAACTATATAAACTAGCCACATATTCACCATAGCCATTATAGGGGAGAGTTTCGATAATTTCCCAAGATAAATCACTTCTACTGCCGATAAATTTCTCCGTTGCTTGCGACCAACGCGGATGGGGTTTACCGGGGTTTACATTAGCCTCAAAATCGTATTCATGAGCGTCAATTGTGTTCCAGTAGGTGGCGGGTTGTTTAGCGGTAAATTCAATTTTTACTATCGATTTTGCTCCTTTAAAACCGTATTTCCAAGGAATAACCATTCGCAAGGGTGCGCCGTGTTGTTTGGGTAAATCATGCCCGAAAATTCCCACAGCAAAGAAAGCTAATTCGTTGGCCATTTCTTCAATTCTTAAACCTTCTGTATAGGGCCAGGGTAAGGGACCTAAATGTAATCCTGGCCCCTGGGTAATTTCTGGATCATAAAAGGAGGTAAAACGGACGAATTTTGCTTCCGGTTTTGGTTCCACTGCCGCGATTAAAGCACTCATGGGAAAACCCAGCCAGGGTAAAACCATTGACCAAGCTTCCACACAACGAAAACGATAGATTCTTTCTTCGAGAGAAAAGGTTTTTTTAATAGTATCTATATCGTAGGTTTGGGGATTTTTTACCAATCCTCCCACTTCCACCGTCCAAGGATTCGTCGGTAGTTTCTGCGCTTTTAACCAGATATTTTTACCCCCTCCGAACTCATAAAAATTGTTATATCTCCCCGCTACAGTTTCGGCAGCTATGGGGCGATTTACCGTTAAAAACTGCGGATTTTTGCTGAACCCTGCAATTTTAGGTAATTGCAAACTTTTTTCTAAAGCTTCCGAGGAAGAGGATTTACCACAAGCAGTTAATAATAGGGAACTCCCCGCAATTCCTGTCCCGATTAACCCCTGTAAAAAGCGACGACGGTTAAAATAAACACTTTCGGAAGTAACTTCATTTTCGGAAATTTGCCAAGATTTAGCTAAACGAATTAAGACCATAATTATCCCTAATTTTATTGACAAAAAAGCAGAGTTATGATATGGGATACCACAACTCTGATTGTACAATATTTTGTCAGTTTTTTTAAGAAATTTCGGCGAGCATGGGGGCAGTCACCAGAGGTTCCCGTCGTCCTTTTAAGAGCATGGGAACTCCTCGCGAGGGAGCAAGGGTTAAACCGCGACGGCTGGGTTTTTCGGGGGTATTATTAACTAGAGTTAACTGATAATTGGCCAAAATTGTGGCGATAGCGATTTTCATCTCGTAGATAGCTAAAACTTCCCCGATACAACGACGCGCTCCACCACCAAAAGGCATATATTCGTAGGGGGTGAATTGTTTTTCTAAAAAGCGTTCTGGTTTAAAAGTATGGGAATCGGGGAAAGTTTGCTCGCGGTGGTGAGCTAGATAAATACAACCCATAAGAATTGTCCCTTTTTCTAAAGGATAACCATCTAGTTCTACCGGTTCTTCCACTGCTCGCGGAAAAGTTAACATTCCCACGGGATGAATGCGTAAAGTTTCCGAACAAACTGCCGAAAGATAGGGTAATCGAGTTATGTCAATGGGTTTAGGATTATCTCCTAAAGTGGCTATTTCTTGCAGAATTTTTGCTTTAATTTCTGGATAGCGATGGATCCAGTAGAGCGCCCAAGACATAGCGGTGGCGGTGGTTTCATGACCTGCGAATAATAAGGTCATTAATTCATCGCGCAATTCCTTATCACTCATCGGGTTGCCTTCTTCATCCCGGGCCGACATCAGTAGTGATAAAATATCGGTGCGATTGGGGTTAGGATTAGCTTTTCTTTCGGCAATTTCTGTATAGATGATATCATCAATTTTTTCTTGGGAACGCTGGTATTTTCCCCAGGGACTCCAAGCACCCAAATCAGCCCGCAAAATTGGGAAAAATAACAAAGAAGCCATCACTGGAGAGTTAAAAATATCGAGCATTTCAGCCAGAACTTTTTTCAAGGTTTGATAACGTTCCCCTTGACTAATTCCAAAAACTGCCTCCATAATTACTTGTAAAGCAATCGCTGTGGTCGCTGAACGGGCTTTTAAAGGTTGATTTTCGGGCAATTCTGCCATTACTCTTAGGGTAATATCGCGGATTAAATCGCCGTAGAAACGCATTCTTTCCCCGTGAAAAGGTGGCAATAAAAGCTGACGACGTTTTTTGTGGATATCTCCGTCTAACATGACGACGGAATAATCGCCAATAATCGGGGCAATAATCCGATTGGCTTCCCCCGGTGCCGAGAATTGTTTACGATCATTAGTTAAAACCTGTTGTAGGGCCGAAGGACTGCTGACAAAGATAAAATTATCTACAGTTAAACCCACTTTTGTGCTAAAAATATCGCCATGCTTGCGGGCGGCATTTTCCATAAAACCCACGGGATTAATGATCCATTGTGCCATTTGCACGAAGGTGGGGGCTTTGACCTTGGGGATGATTTTCATAGATTAATTGCTATATCGAATGCTAATTATTTCTAATTGTGACATTTTTTCCCCAGAGACGGCAAGGTGTAATATCAAGTAAACGGCAAAAATTACCGGGCTGTTGCTTGTCTTATCTTCTCCCGGAGAGGGGGATTTTCTGGGAATTTTCAGGATGGCCTTTCTGGTCTAAACAATGATAATCGGGGTAGAATAGCCCCCAGTTCCATTTAATTCGCTTCTGTAGTTCAATCTCTCTTTTTTCATTCCTTATAGGGACTTTTTATGATTATTTCCAAGTTTTTGCCCTTAGGAAAAACTGTGATTATCAGGCATTTACTGTTATTAACTACATTTAGCCTTGTTTTTCTCCTGACTACTTCCCCCGCTTTTGCTCTCGCATCTGCTGCCCCCATCGGTTTTAATCCTCAAACTATTCTTTTCCATACCTTAACTTGGGTGGATAGTTTGGGAGCCGTGGGAGCGATCGCGTTTATAATTATCTATATTCTAGCTACTGTGGCCTTTTTTCCCGGTTCAATCCTGACTTTAGGGGCTGGTGTGGTTTTTGGCGTGGTTTTAGGCTCTTTTTACGTCTTTATCGGGGCGACTATCGGCGCTACTGCCGCTTTTCTGGTGGGACGTTATCTGGCTAGGGGTTGGGTGGCGGAAAAAATTCAAGGTAATAATAAATTTCAAGCTATCGATGAAGCTGTGAGGAAAGAAGGTTTAAAAATAGTGCTTTTAACCCGTTTATCTCCCATATTTCCCTTTACTCTGCTCAATTATGCCTATGGTGTCACCGGGGTTTCTCTGAAAGATTATCTACTAGGTTGCGCGGGCATGATTCCGGGGACGATAATGTATGTCTATATTGGCTCTTTAGCGGGCAATCTTGCCACTATCGGGACTTCGGCACCAGCCACTAACCCAGCTTTACAATGGACTATTCGCCTTATCGGTTTTATCGCTACCGTTGCCGTCACCTTCTACGTCACAAAAATTGCTCGTCAGGCCCTGGCATCAGTTATCAGTGAGTAAACCCCTCAATCGCCATCCCCACCCCACTCCGTCCTTGGGTGGGGACTGACGCGGATTTGTTGACAGGGACTAAAAGAGAGCCGGTGCTGAGAAGTAAGTCCATGGTTGCCAATCGCTTCTAGGTGTTGAGCAGTGCCATAACCCTTGTGACGAGAGAGTCCATAATCGGGATAGCGTCCGTGCCAACGAGCAATTAAGTCATCGCGCCAGACTTTGGCCACGATACTAGCCGCCGCAATTACCGGCGATTGTTGATCTCCCTGAATTACCGCCTTTTGGGGGATTGACAAATCTTTAATAATGTGCTTGCCATCGATCAAACAGAGACTGGGGGAAAGAGGTAATTTCCCGATAGCTCTGCTCATTGCCAGTAGGGAGGCATGAAGAATATTCAAGCGATCGATCTCTTTCACCGTAGCATAACCGATGCGACAAACAAAATCCCGTTGTATTTGCTGGCTCAATTTTTGCCGTTTTTGGGGGCTAAGTTGCTTACTATCTTTTACCCCCAACTCCCACAGCCGGGCAAAACCAGAGGGGACAGTGACCACTACGGCCGCCACCACGGGGCCAAATAAAGCCCCGCGCCCCACTTCATCGACACCGGCAATTAAGGGTTCTTCCCTCATGACTCATCGGCAGTGGCGGAGGAACGACGGCGACGACGACGCAGCACCGTGGTTTCGGCCTCTACTTGTGGCTCCTCCGTCACCTCGGCGCTCACCGGGGTTTCTAAAGGAATGACTTCGCCGAGAAAAACTGGAGTTTCGGGCGCAATCGGTTCAGGCGTAAAAGTCACTGGCACACTAGCTTCTTGGTCGATTTCCTGACTAACTTCGCTAGTGGTGGAACGACGACGACGGCGCACTAAGGGACGATTTTCGGCTTCCTCGCCGGTTTCCATCCCTTCGACTGGTGCGACCTCAGCTTCTGGGGTAGGAGTCAAGGATATTTCAGGAGTGGCAGCAGGCGTTTCTGGGTTTTCCGCTTCTCTTTCCCCTGCCAGTTTCACGGAAACAATCACCGATTTCGGGTCTTTAAACTCCTTATCCACCAGAATCAGGGGAGAAATGCCCATTAAAGAATAAACTTCCTGTTCTACGGGGGTCATTTCCACGGAAACCCTTTCCCGTTCGGCGACGGGGATATTTTTGGCGGTGCTGGCATCTTCTCCTCGTTTCGAGAGACGGGCGGGGCGTTCTCGTTTTTCCTCAAGGCGTTGGGGTTCTGATTCCGGCTCGATTTCGTTGTTAACACCGTTAGTAGAGGCTTTTTCGCTCCGTTCCTCTTTGAGTAACAGTTCCGAGGGACGACGACGACGGCGACGACGAGAATTATTAACCTGTTCTTGATAGTTGGGATGGAAGGAAAGATCTATCTCTTGGGCGTTTTCTTCGGCCTCAAATTCGGAGAAAACTTCTAGATAGGGTTCGGCCGCCGCAACGCTAGGAGCGCTCTTATCAGGTAGAACTTTTGTATTAATCGGGGCAACGACAAGGGTTTCTTTTTCCGCGCGGCTAAGGGTGGGGGTTTCTAGGGCGATGGCGTTGCCTTCTCCGGGTAGATGGGCTAAATGGCCTAGTCCGCCGCAATGGTCACAGGTTTTGCCGAATAATTCATAAATGTTTTTCCCCTGACGCTTACGAGTTAATTCCACTAACCCCAATTCCGATAATTGGGCAATCTGGGGCCTGGCCTTATCGCTTTTCAGGGACTTATTAAACAATTCCAACAGTTTCAACTGGTCGCGACGGGAATCCATATCGATGAAGTCCACCACCACCACACCGCCGATATTTCTCAAGCGCAGTTGTCGAGCGATTTCTGTGGCGGCCTCGCTATTAGTCCAGAGTACGGTTTCCCGGGCCGTGGCCGAACGGGTAAAGGAACCAGAGTTAACATCAATTACCGTTAAAGCTTCCGTCGGTTCGATGATAATGTAGCCGCCGGAGGGTAAATCAACCCGGGGTTTCAGGGCCTCGCGAATGGCGGCATTAACCCGGAAATAGTCGAGAATTGGCTGGGTTTCCCGATGGGAGTCGATATAAACCCCTTCGAGAGCCTTGCCGCCGCCCCAGTTCGTCAATTGCTGTTTAACTCGTTTTACCGCCATTGGATTATCAACAACAATGCGATTGACATCGGCACTGTACATATCCCGCAAAACCCTTTGAATAAAGTCATCATCGCGGTTTAGCAGGGCCGGGGCGCGACTGCTGACGGCCATCTGTTGGATGCTCTCCCACTGTTTTTGCAGAAATTCCAAATCCTCGATAATCGCCTCTTCCGCTTTGCCTTCGGCCTCGGTGCGTACCAGCAACCCCATCCCCGCTGGTTTGACCAAAATCGCTAAGGCTCGTAAACGGGAGCGCTCGTCTTCACTGCGGATGCGACGGGAAAGATTCACCCCGCGACCATTGGGCATCAATACCAGATAACGACCAGGGAGAGTGACATTTCCCGTTAGTCGCGGTCCTTTATTGCCGGTGGGTTCTTTCATTACCTGTACCAGCACTTTTTGCTGGGGGGCCAGTAATTCCGTGATAGCACCGGCGGTTTTTTTCAGTCTTAAGGGGCCCAGGTCGGTGACATGGATAAAGCCATTGCGTTCCGCATCGCCAATATTGACGAAGGCTGCATCTATCCCAGGGATGACGTTTTCTACTAATCCTAGATAGATGTCGGCCACCTGCTGATTACCTGTGGCTACAACTAATTCCTGAATTTGATCTTCCCAAAAAACAGCCGCTATATGGTGTTGTTCGGCTATGATTATTTGTTTTGGCATTCAATTTCCTCAATCTTTCGGTTTCAAAAGCGACGTACCATGGGCTATTTGTCTATGCTTTGAGGCTACTTCTGGAAATCTGGTCTTGTTAAGAAAGTTCTAAGAAGATGAGTCCGCATCGTTAAAGCCTCATCTTGATATTCATCTGCCCCCCAGACGTGGGAACTGAGTCTTGGTTTCAGTTGTTAAGTCTGTTTGGCAACTGCTGGCTTGACCCACAATTAGACAAGCACAGCCAAGAGACGAGATTTTCAATTAATCCCTGAGTCTTGCTCGATAACAGCATTTTTTATCCGTTTCCGCCGGTTCTGTCTATCAGAATCTAGGAAAAAAGGAGTTTTTGAGTTACTCCCCTCGGCAACAGGTTTCTGTGGACGGGAAAATAGCGCACTTTTCGATTTTCCAAAAACCACGATTCTTTTAAGAAATGCTTTAATCGAGTCTTATAGACGACTATAACTCACCGGGTCACTCTCTGACAAGACGATGATCCCCTGACCAAGATAAATTTTTCGGGGCAAGAAAGGAGTCAGTGGCTCAAATTCAGCAGTCAGGAGTAATGAGAGGCAATAAAATAGACCTTAAAAGCTATATAGCTGACTTTTTAGGCTAAAATTCCCTTTTTATCCCCTTTTGGCTTTCTCAAGAATTAATTAACCCGCTAGTCTAGTTAGGATTATTGACGAGATGACCGGATTGACGGTTTCCTTAATCCCTTAATTCCTGTTCCGGCAAGGCGATAACGTTCAAAATTCCCTGTAAATCGGCCTCTGACTCGATTTCTAGCAATTCTTGCCGGTAGGGACGATAACGGTATAGTCGATAACCTTTCCCCTCTAACCATCAGACAACGGCTAAATTACTGCCTTGATTACCGGCAATATTTTCGTAGAGAATAATCGGGGCAAAACGCTTAATTAAAAGTTGACTGGAGATACTGACGATAAAGTGCTAAATAATTAGGGCTGGCTGAATAATGGTAAAACCCTTTTAAAATAAGGATTTTGACCTGTTAAAATCCGCTGTTAGTGCCAGAATATAGGATTGTGACCTTCAAAAACCTTGCATTATCCTTATTTCAGTACATAAGTTAGTACGAACAAGGAGGGCAACAAAGCCTGAAACTCCCGACGACCGGCTACTGACGACCGGCTACTGACTCCTTAACCCCACCAACAAACTTTTTCAGCACACCCTAATTACTCATAATCTAGTATGACTTGTACCCATTTGGGCGGACGAGGAATCGGATTACCGAGGCGATCAAGAACTAATAACGCCACTAAATGCACGGCAAATAAGTATAATAAACTATTGACAAATATGCCCACAACTGCTAACGATTGCACTTGCAGCAGTGTCGGTTTAGCGAGAATCCCTAACTGGGTGAAAATCCAATCAATAAAATTAGTCGCTTGGGTAATCACATATAACCAGAGATTTTCGCCTAAAAGAATTGAAAACAGCCAAAAACGAAAGAATAAACCAAAAGCCCCCAAAAGTCCCCCAGTCAAGATAGAAAATTCCCAGCGCGCACCCCGGCGCCAGCATAGCCCCAATTGTACCCCCATCAAGCCGTGGGGAATCAAAAAGACAATACTGCGAGTCGGTCCCATCAACACCGACAAAAGTAAACTAGAAACTAATGCTGTCATCCAAGCACAGCGAGCGCCCCAACGTAAATAGGCTAAAGCGACAGGAATCGGGAAGAAAACTCTTAATAACGGTCCGAGGGGAAAATAATAATCAATTAACCAGATTAAACTGGTAGCACTGGCCAAAAAAGCCGTTTCCACCGTGATCAGGGTAGCGATAGACTTAAGGGGAGATGGTTGGATAGGTTTAGCAGTGGGTTTATCTAGAGGTTGCCCCTCTTCCCCCAGATCTACCCAATTGGTTTCCTCTATTGTCTCTTCTGAGGATTGAGCGGGAGCATTAGCGTTAGAATCGTTCATTCTATCATTTATCCGGTGGTCGGTACGGGTTGGCCGGCTATCCTTAGCTTAGACTTGCGACTCCCAGTCAGGCAAGAGGCAAAAAATAAGTAGGTAGCTGTTAAAAATTGTCAACCCCCCTTATTAAGCTGAATAATAGGGATATAGCGTTTTTCAGTCTGCTGAGGTACAAAAGTTATGGGTTTTAGGCAAAAGGCAAGAGGCAAAGGGGAAGGGGAAGAAAAACAGGTGTACCTCACTAGCATAGGAAACGCTATAATTTGGGTGCATCTTAATTTGGTCGAAATATCTAGAGGACGTTTTGGGCGCACCGCGTGCGCCCCTACCATTGGCGCAATAATATTATTATAGGGGCGAATTGCATTCGCCCTCTTTGAATAACTTCTGCTGTTCACCTATAGGTGAGGGAAAGTCACAAATAGGAGATGCAGCCAGCCGATAATTTTCTGGGAATATAGTTTTTACAGCCTTGTCTGACAAGACTACTAGGAATGATCAGCACTGATTATCGCACAAAGTCGAGGAGAGCCAAAAGGGAAACGATTGATAGGTATAGTTTTGAAAGAATAAATTAAGATCGAGGTGAGCAAAAAAATAGAGAAATGGGCAGCCCAAGAACTAAAGTATGCAGACCTAGGGGACACCAGGAGCAAGAAAAGGTTAATCAGTATCGTGGAAAACTTGGCTGGACAACTGAATACAAAAATACCATAAGCTTCGGTAAATCTAGCCGCAGCTTGTGCCACACCCGACTTTTGGAATTCACCCTATTTTCAACCTTCAGAGCTAATTGCTGCCCAAGTCAAAAGTACAGTAGAAAGAATCAAAGAACATCCAATATTTTTGGCAGTTCAAGACACAACCAGTTTAGACTTAATAATTGCTTCTCTTGGGGGTTTTTTAGGTAGAAAAGGCGACCCTTCGGCTTCTCTCAGGCTTCCGCCGTGAGATCAGGGTTAAAACTATTTGCTTGGGACTGCGAAGGTTAGATGATATCAGCCGGACCGGCAAACTATCTGATCAAATTAGTTCCTCCATAGAACTCCCTTCAGCCATCTTGCACACTTTTCTCTTTTTGTCAAATTTTATGTTAAGAAAGATGTAACTGATGGATAGCTTAATAAGGAGGAATCTGACAATTTTTAACACCTACCCACTTAGCTATCTAGGGACTATTCCTGATAAGATCTAATTTTATACTCCCATCTCCCATGTCGTTAATTCAATGGTATCCCGGTCATATTGCCAAAGCGGAAAGAAAACTCAAGGAACATCTTAAACTCGTGGATGTGGTCCTAGAAGTGCGCGATGCTCGCATTCCCTTAGCGTCCCATCATCCGCAGGTGGACGATTGGATTGGCAATAAACCGCGCTTATTAATCTTAAATCGTCTCGATATGATTCCCGAATCTGCCCAGCAACAATGGGTAACATGGTTTAAAAGTCAAGGAGAAACCGTCTATTTTACTAACGCTAAACAGGGAGAAAGAGTTAAAGCAATTATCAAAGCGGCGGAAAAAATTGGCGATGAAATTAACCAAAAACGTCAACTAAGAGGAATGTTACCGCGTCCAGTGCGGGCCGTGGTGATCGGGTTTCCCAATGTGGGCAAATCTGCCCTGATTAACCGTTTATTAGGGCGAAAAGTCGTCGCCAGCGCCCGCAGGGCCGGAGTAACGCGACAGTTACAATGGGTGCGAATTTCCGACACCTTAGAATTATTAGACGCGCCGGGGGTGATCCCTTCCCGTTTAGAAAACCAAAAGGATGCGGTGAAATTAGCTATCTGTGAGGATATTGGGGATGCTGGTTATGATAACCAAAGGATAGCGGCGGCTTTTGTCGATTTATTAAGAGAATTACACTATGAAGAACTTTTACAATCTCGTTATGGGTTGAATACCCTAGACATAACCGGGGAGGATTTTATCGAAAAATTGGCCAATCTCAAATATCAAGAGGATAAAGAAAGGGCAGCCATGCAGTTACTCAATGATTTTCGTAAGGGAATAATCGGGGCTATCCCCTTAGAATTGCCCCCTTCCTCTTGAAATCGCCTGTTTTTAACTCAATAGTTAGGGTCTGCTGAAAAAGTTTTTCCTAGGGGCAGGGTGTAGGGTGTAGGGTGTAGGGTGTGGGGTGTGGGGTTTTACCGATTTTGAGGGGGTCAATTACCTAATTTTCAGGGAAAAAGTAGCTGAATTTCCCCCTGATCACTCCCATATCTGGTACTTTTGGATTTCAAAAAAGGCTAAAAGTCTTATCCAGCAAGGTTTTTAGATTTATTCAGCAGACCCTAGTTAATTCCCGAATTTATCAAAATTACCGCCTGTTAGTCCACTGAGTTGCGGATAAGATTAAAGAAATCGGTAAAGTTGCGGGATCGATCGAACTGTGAAGGAAGATAGGGGATAAACGACAGAGATAACAAAGACTATGGGCAAACCGACTGGCTTTATCGAATTCCTGCGTGAACTTCCTTCCGAACTTACCCCCCTCGATCGCCTTCATAATTGGGATGAGTTTCATCTTCCCATGCCCGAAGATAAACTCCGCAATCAGGCCGCCCGTTGTATGGATTGTGGTACACCATTTTGTCACACGGGAACCCTAATTAGTGGCATGGCCAGTGGTTGCCCGATTAATAACCTGATTCCCGAATGGAATGATTTAATCTATCGAGGATTGTGGCGAGAAGCCCTCGATCGCCTCCATAAAACCAATAATTTCCCTGAATTTACCGGTAGAGTCTGCCCCGCTCCCTGTGAGGGTTCCTGTGTTCTCGGTATTCATAATCCCCCCGTTACGATCAAAAATATTGAATGTTCGATTATCGACAAAGGTTGGGAATCCGGTTGGATTACTGCCAATCCCCCCGCAATCCGTACTGGCAAAAAAGTGGCCGTGATCGGTTCTGGACCTGCTGGATTAGCGGCTGCCGACCAGTTAAATAAAGCCGGTCACTGGGTGACGGTTTACGAACGGGCCGATCGCCCCGGGGGCCTGTTGATGTACGGCATCCCCAACATGAAGTTAGATAAAGAAGAAGTGGTTCTGCGTCGTCTCCAGATGCTCGAACAGGAAGGGGTAAAAATGGTCTGTAACACGGAAGTGGGCAAGGATATCAGCAGCCAAGACCTATTAAACGAATATGATGCCATAGTTATCTGTACCGGAGCCACCAAACCCCGGGATTTGAATATCGAAGGTCGCCAATTAAAGGGCATTCACTTCGCCATGGAATTTCTCACGGCTAATACAAAAGCACTACTAGACGGACAGACCGGGGAGGATTTTATCTCGGCTGCGGGTAAAGACGTGGTAATTATCGGCGGTGGTGACACGGGAACCGACTGTGTGGGGACTTCCCTGCGTCATAACTGCCGTAGCGTCACCCAATTAGAAATTATGCCGCAACCGCCCCGCGAACGGGCCGCCGATAATCCCTGGCCCGAATGGCCGAAAATCTACCGTCTGGACTATGGACAAGAGGAAGCAGCCGCCCGCTTTGGCGATGACCCCCGGGTTTATACCACCACAGCGACTAAATTCGAGGGGGATAGCGAGGGCAACGTGACGGGGATGCACACGGTACAGGTGGAATGGCAACGCAACGAAAAAGGGCAGTTTATCCCCCAACCGGTGGCAGGAACCGAAAAAGTCATCCCGACGCAGTTAGTTCTATTGGCCATGGGATTTTTGGGACCAGAACAGCCTTTACTCGATGATTTGGGCTTAGAAAAGGATGCCCGCAGCAATATCAAGGCCGAACACGGTCAATTTGCCACTAGCTTACCGAAAGTCTTTGCAGCGGGGGATTGTCGTCGTGGTCAAAGTTTGGTGGTTTGGGCGATTAATGAAGGCCGCGGGGCCGCCAGGGAATGCGATCGCTTTTTAATGGGGGCGACGGATTTACCTTAAACCAGTAGTTACCGAAAATTTGGGTTTAAAGCCTCCCCCTTCTGGGGGTAGGGCTATTTCAAGGTCGATAGAGAGCTTGTAAAAAAAAAGGAATCACCCGGTCAACCCTTTGCACGATGGGCTTAGATCATAACGCAAAAAAAACCCGCTGGCGCGGGCTTTTTTCACAAAACCAAAGTTTTAATTAACCTAACAACGCTTTTGCCTTCGCTACCACGTTATCCACAGTAAAACCAAACTTCTCTAGAATCACACCCCCCGGAGCAGAAGCGCCGAAGGTATCAACCCCCAACACATACCCGTCATCAGTGATGTAGCGATGCCAACCCATGGTTGAACCCGCTTCCACTGCGAGACGTTTTTTCACTGCTTTCGGCAGTACCGATTCTTTGTATTCTGCCGATTGTTCCTCGAATAGCTCCCAACAGGGCATAGAAACGACGCGGGCTTTAATTCCTGCTTCTTTCAACACCGCAGCCGCTTTATCGCAGAGATACAACTCGCCCCCCGTACCAATGAGAATGACATCGGGAGTACCTTCACAATCGGTGATAACATAAGCACCTTTAGCCACACCCTCGAGGGAAGTTCCCGCTAAATTGGGCAGATTTTGACGGGAGAGAGCCAATAAAGTCGGGCGTTTCTTTTCGCTCACCGCTACTTTATAAGCGCCGGAAGTTTCCGTACCATCTCCCGGACGCATGACTAACAGGTTAGGAATAGCTCGCAGAGAAGCAACGTGTTCCACGGGTTGGTGAGTCGGTCCATCTTCCCCTAGGGCAATGGAATCGTGAGTCATTACCCAGATGACGCGAGTTTCTGACAATGCCGATAAACGGATAGAATTCCGCATATAGTCGGTGAAAATCAGGAAAGTCGCCCCGTAGGGAATCAATCCCGTGTTATGGAGAGCAATCCCGTTACAAATCGCCCCCATCGCGTGTTCCCGCACACCAAAGTGAACGTTACGCTCCTGATAACTGCCTTTTTGGAAATTACCAAAATGCTCTAATTCCGTGTAGTTAGAGTGGGTTAAATCCGCCGAACCACCGATTAAACCGGGTAAAACACCCGCAAGGGCATTTAAGCAGATTTCCGAGTGTTTACGACTAGCGAGAGCCTTATCTTCGGGTTTATAAACCGGTAAAGCTTGCTCCCAACCTTCCGGCAGTTGACCGGTGGTTAACTGTTCAAATAAAGCCGCTTCTGCGGGATATTTAGCCTGATATTCGTTAAATAACTTATTCCAGTCCGTTTCTGCCGTTGCTCCCTTGTCCACTGCTTGCCGGAAACGATTTAACACCTCATCAGGAACCACAAACGGCTCGTATTGCCAACCTAAGGCTTTCCGGGTTAACTCGATTTCTGTTGCTCCTAAAGCTGCCCCGTGAACATCGGCGGTATTAGACTTATTGGGGGAACCATAACCGATGGTGGTGGTGATTTTAATCATCGAGGGTTTATCGGTGACAGCTTTGGCAGCCGCAATCGCATTGGCAATGGCATCTAAATCGGTGTTACCATTCTCGACGTGCTGAACGTGCCAACCGTAGGCTTCAAAACGCTTGCTCACGTCTTCGGTGAAAGCGATATCGGTGGAACCATCGATCGAGATATGGTTATCATCATAGAGAGCGATTAACTTGCCTAAACCCCAGTGACCGGCCAAAGAACAAGCTTCCCCAGAAATCCCCTCCATATTGCAACCATCACCTAAAATGACATAGGTGTAATGGTCGATAATTTTGGCATCCGGTTTGTTGAAACGGGCTGCTAAATGGGCTTCTGCTAGGGCTAAACCCACACCATTAGCAATCCCTTGACCCAGGGGACCAGTGGTCACTTCTACCCCTTCCGTGACGAAATTTTCGGGGTGGCCAGGGGTTTTCGATTTCCACTGCCGGAATTGTTTAATTTCCTCTAGGGGAACGCTATCGTATCCGGTCAGGTACATCAAAGCGTACTGCAGCATACAACCGTGACCGGCGGAGAGAACAAAACGATCGCGATTGACCCATTGGGGGTTTTTCGGGTTAAAACGCAGGAATTGATCCCAGAGAACAAAGGCCATGGGAGCGGCTCCCATGGGTAGTCCGGGGTGTCCCGATTTAGCTTTTTCTACGGCATCCACCGCTAAAAAACGCACGGCATTAATACAAAGTTCTTCGAGGGATTGGGAGGCGACAACCATAATGTTTTTTAGAATGAACTACAAAAATAAGACCAGGTTAAAGAGGGAGCCACTCACAGATTACTCTTTCAGGGGCATCGACTCAAGCATATTTTCTAAAAGCTAAGGTGACGTTATGGCCGCCAAATCCAAAGGAGTTGGAGAGGGCAGCGTTAACTATCTGCTGACGACTTTCGTAGGGGACGTAATCAAGATCACAATCGGGGTCAGGATTGTCCAGGTTGAGCGTCGGGGGAATCCGATCATTAGCGATCGCCATGACCGTGGCCACGGCTTCAATGCCGCCAGAACCGCCTAAAAGGTGGCCTGTCATCGATTTGGTGGAACTGACAGGGATTTTGTAGGCCGATTCTCCTAAAGCTTTTTTAATCGCCTTGGTTTCCGTGGGATCATTGGCTCCCGTACTGGTCCCGTGGGCGTTGATATAGCTAATTTCCGCCGGAGTTAAACCGGCATCTTTGATCGCTAATTCGATCGCTCTGGTGGCCCCACGACCATCGGGAACTGGAGCCGTCATGTGATAGGCATCGCAAGTCAGACCATAACCGATCATTTCGGCGTAAATCCGCGCCCCACGGGCCAAGGCCGTTTCTAATTCTTCTATAATCAAGATTCCTGCCCCTTCCCCCATAACAAAACCATCCCGATCTTTGTCAAAGGGACGACTGGCCCGGGTGGGGTCATCGTTGCGGGTGGACAGGGCCTTAGCGGAGGCAAAACCAGCCAATCCTAGGGGGGTAACGGCGGCTTCCGTCCCACCGCAGATCATCGCTTTGGCAAAACCCCTTTGTACTAGACGAAAAGCATCGCCGATGGCATTGGAACCAGCAGCACAAGCGGTCACGGTACAGTTACTCGGTCCCTTGGCTCCCGTATGGATAGCGGTTAAACCAGCGGCCATATTGGCAATCATCATCGGGATCATGAAAGGACTACACCGGCTCGGACCTTTTGTCAAGTAAATTTCCTGTTGATCCTCCAGCACTTTTATGCCACCCACGCCCGTACCAATTAGTACACCTATATCATCCGCATTGAGAGCGTCGATAACTAATCGAGAATCTTGCAGCGCTTGCAAACTAGCGGCGACGGCAAATTGAGCGAAACGGTCCATGCGCTTTGCCTCTTTGCGGTCCACATAGTCGTGGGGGTCAAAACCCCGCACTTCCCCAGCAATGCGACAAGCGTGACGGGAGGCATCAAAGTGGGTAATTAAACCAATGCCACTTTTGCCCTTGATTAAGCCTGTCCAATAGTCTGCTAGATTATTGCCGAGGGGAGTGATCGCACCCATCCCCGTGATGACAACCCTTTTTAATGGCAATTCTGTCATGTTTGTTCAAAAATAAGGGCAGATTTTGCCCCAGATATTTAATCCTAAATTGTCAATTCTCCCGCAATAATTAGGCGGTTGCTCTCCGGCCAATATAATCGGCAGCTTTGCCCACAGTGTCAATTTGTTCGGCATCTTCGTCGGGAATTTCAATATCAAATTCTTCCTCTAAAGCCATCACTAACTCGACCACATCAAGGGAATCCGCTTTCAGATCATCAGCAAAGCTTGCTTGGGGGGTAACTGTACCCGGATCCTCTACTTCTAATTGTTCCACAACAACTTTTTTAACTCGATCGAAAATACTTTCACTCATGGATGTCAATTTTTATCCGCTGGTTTACCGGACTCTAGCCTCTAGGGTCTGGGGAAATGGGGCGGTGTTACCATTTCCGACAATAAATTTCGGTTAGCTTTTTCACTGACCATTTTTCATCTTACTGGAAGTTGTTCCCCTCTTGATGAAGTTTTTTTGCGATCATCAGGGAAATTGGGGTGTAGGGTGTGGGGTGTAGGGTGTGGGGTGTAGGGTGTGGGGTGTAGGGTGTGGGGTGTAGGGTGTGGGGAGAATAAATAAAAATAATCTCCTGTCTCCTGACTACTGACTACTGACTCCTGCCTCCTGAATAAAAAGCAAAAATATAACGGATAACTCTGAAATTAAGATAATAATCATGGCTGACCATCACCCAAATTTTAGAATTTCCGTTTTTTTAGGTTTTCTTGACTACTATTCGGCGGTAGCCAATCCAGTTTCGGTGCTGCCAGTGCTGCGACGACGGGTGAGAGTATTAAAGAGCATAATTCCGATCGCTTTGATCAGATTACCTTCCAACTCTTGGAACATTTTCATGTTCATGCCAAAAGCGGCGTTAGCTTCGGTGACAATGCGATCGGCCATGGCTTGATCCACCGGTAACTCGTCGAGGGTTTGACGATAGTGGTTTTTATAGGCTTTTTCGTCGGTAATATCTTTGAAATCATAGAAAGCTGTGCCACCAGTTTCCAGATTCATCGCTTTTTCGGCGATTTTTTTCAAGATTTGCCCCCCGGACAGATCGCCGAGATAACGGGTATAGGAATGAGCGACTAATAATTCGGGTTCTGTTGTGGCGATTTCCCGAATCCGGTCAACGTAGGCCTGACCTGCGGGAGATAACGCGATCTCGTTGCGCCAATTTGGACCATAATAAAAATATAAATCCTGTTCTAGCGCATTTTTGCGATTGAGTTCAGGAAAACAGATTTTAGAAACGACGGGATGACTACGAAGTTTTTCCATCTCCTCTTCCATGGCCGAATAGACGAAGTAGAGGTTAGCCACCAGTTTGCGATAGGAAGTTTTTTCCACCACACCTTTGAGAAAACACTTGACAAAACCGACGTTTTCTGCCATGGTGTGAGATTTTTTCGTGCCTTCTCGCAGTTGAGTTGATAAATTAACGCTCATATTATGATCACCTGTTGGGATGAGTAGAATGGATCGGGTTCGTTACAGATGCTTACTAAAACCGCCTATTTTGGTAGATTAAACTGAATCGATCGCTAATTTTATTAAGAATTTTTACAGTGCCGCCGGGGGAGCTTAGGGGGAAAAGTTAGCTCTAGCAGGACTTGACCGCCGGTTGAAACTGGTATTGAGCCAGATGGCGAAATTGTAAAGATTAGTGAAAAACTGCTGCTTAGGTCATCTTGGGGAGAGAGAGGCTAGAACATAGCACTAATATCGATTATCGAGCAATATTCTTCACACTTCTTATTAATTCTTAACATTCAGGAGACTTAGATCAGCAAAATTTCACAAATTAAAACCGAATTTAGCAATCATGCTTATAATCAGTACAGGATTCTTTATGTTGTGCTAAACTCAAGCCCTTGAGAGACAAAGCCATAGTTGCGATGTCAGCGAGAACACATTTAGTAACCCCCTACCCAAACCCTTAGTCATAACACTCTGGTAATGCCCCGAATACTTGTAATCGATGATGATCCTGCGATCGCGGAATTAGTCTCCATCAACTTGGAGATGGCGGGTTATGACGTTAACCCCGCAGAGGACGGGATTAAAGGCCAAGCCTTGGCCGTCCAGTTACAACCCGATTTAATCATGCTGGATTTAATGTTGCCCAAAGTCGATGGTTTTACTGTCTGTCAGCGTTTGCGACGAGATGAACGCACGTCCGACATCCCGATTTTGATGCTCACAGCCTTAGGACAAACCCAAGATAAAGTGGAAGGTTTTAACGCCGGTGCCGATGATTACCTGACCAAACCTTTCGAGGTGGAGGAAATGTTAGCTAGGGTGCGCGCTCTCCTGAGACGTACCGATCGCATTCCCCAAGCCGCTAAACACTCAGAAATACTCAGTTTTGGACCTTTAACCCTGGTTCCCGAACGTTTTGAGGCGGTCTGGTTTGAAAGTGTGGTCAAGTTAACCCATCTAGAATTTGAGTTACTCCACTGTCTTCTCCAACGTCACGGTCAAACCGTTTCCCCCAGTGATATTCTCAAGGAAGTCTGGGGATATGATCCCGATGATGATATCGAGACTATTCGCGTTCACATTCGCCATCTGAGAACGAAACTAGAACCCGATCCCCGTCATCCTCGCTATATTAAAACCGTTTACGGTGCGGGTTATTGTCTGGAGTTACCCACCAATGAACAGGTGGTGCTTGATTCATCGGCGGCAACAGTTTAAACGGGGAGCGATTGTCTAAATAGGCAATAGGGACTATTGTTTCCTCGCTCCTCCTCCTCTTCAGATTGAGAAGGTTTGACTGGCGGTTAGGTTTTGATGGCTATGGCTGAGGCCTCTTTTTGACCCTGACGATAACAAGGGGAAAACACCTCCAGCAAGTCAGGACAATGGCGGGATTGACACTCCTGGGCCTAAAGGCGTGAGGATTCTCGAAGCTCATCACTGCGCTTTCTGGTTTCCCTTACTCACGTCTTATACTAAATCCGTTGAGTATAGGCTATATATCAGGACAGGCAAAAGGCAAAAGGCAAGAGGCAAAAGGAGGAATAAATAATCAGTCTTTAATAACCAGATTTGGTATTACACGATTATGTCTGAACCGGGCGTTGTCAGATGTAAAGATGAATCAAGCAAAAGTTTAGGGAACTGGAACATCCTTAAACTTAAGGTAATGAATTAGAAGCGGTCGGGAGTTTTCTAACATTTCGACACATTTTGAATAGCAGAGAGTCTTACGATGAAGACGCGCTAAGTAGGGTTTGCTGAATAAATCTAAAAACCTTGTTGGATAAGGGTTTTAGACTTTTTTGACCTCAAAAAGTGCCGACCATTGGAGGGATCGGGGGTAAAATTCAGTTACTTTTTCTCTGAAAATTAGGTAATTGACCACCTGAAAATGGGTAAAACCCCACACCCCACACCCTACACCCCACACCCTACCCCCACGAAAAACTTTTTCAGCAAACCCTAAGTAATGACCTAATCTTGTATTTTCTCCCTCTACCCTTGTCCTAGGCGTTGTCAAATTGAAAGATGCTCCGAATCAGCACCGGAAATGAAATTACTTTGATAACAAGGATTGCATTGCATCTTTCCTATTCTGAGCTGACAACGCCCACTTTCTTATATTTTAAACAGCATTTAGTATCGTATCTTGATTCAGCAGGGACGAAAATCTTTTCAGGACTCGTAGCGTCGATAAAGCCGCTGCACCTTGTCATAAAAACGCTTGCGGACTTTTTCCGGGGAGATCAGCAAGCAATCTTCCCCGTAGGGGAGAATCTCGCGGAAAAACCAGAAGCTACTCGTTACCTGTCGGGTAATCTGCCGGACGAGGGGATCGTTCGAGATCAATTCGTCGGCGATATCGATAGCGGTTTTAGTCTGGTACGATCGAGCTAATCCATCGAATAGCTTAAACTCGGCCGACACACTATCAAGCTGATTGCGCCATTTGCCCCTAGGGATCGGGGTAATTAAGGAATCGTTGGGGATTCGATCGATCCGTAAACTCCAATTATGGTGTAGTTCGGAAATATCTTGATTTCCCTCGGTTTCCTCGCACCAACAATCGAGATATAACCGGTCTTCGTGACGATTGATAGCGGCATGGTAAAGATGGAATTCCCAGATTCGATCGCCGGCATCCTGATAGGATAACTGAAACGGTTGTTGTCGGAGAATGCAGCGATCGAGTTCTAACCGCCATGGCGGGGGAGGATTGTCGAGGCGGCCTTCTAGCTCTTTCCGTAAGGGTCCCGACAGTTCGCTCCGTTCTAATAGTAGTTTAGTTAGTTCTAGGGCGATGGGGATTTGTCCGGCATCAATAAGAGAATCGATCGCCTGTTGGAGCATCTGCAAGCGATCGGGCTTCCAGTCGTGATTAGGGGCGATTTTAAGCTTATTACGGGCAATTTCTTTGATTAACTTCGATATATTCGGTTTATCTCCCCAAAATAGCCCGAATTCACTGGCAAGGATTTCTAGGGCCTGTTTTTCTTTTTCACTGACCGATAAAGTGATCGATTGTCCTATCCGGCTCATAGTTTATAAATATACGGACACTTTTTCTGTTAAGGTACTTGTCCATCCCTATTATCGTGGTTAGTATGGAAGATGGCAAGGAATTACGGACAGAAATTCATGGTAAATTATCAAGTAACGCTCAGGCCGGTCTATTCCTGTCCCGCGGACGAGATCCCGGACGGGATCAAGGTTCCGCAAGGATGGCGGTTATCGTGGCATCAGGTGGAGACGTGGAAAGCACTCAACGATCCCGATGTCGCGGTAATCATCAATACGGCCATGACGGGGGACGGGAAAAGTCTAGCGGCCTACCTGCGAACTTTGCAAGGATATTTCCCGATTATGGGACTCTACCCAACCAACGAACTAGCGCGGGATCAGCGGGGTCAGATCGAGGCATATATTCAACGATTTCAACCAACGGATCAACCGCGGGTCAATCTTTTAACCGGGCCCGAGTTGGAATTGTACGCCGAACGGGATGGAAAAACGAAAGCGATCGCTCTAGAGACTCGATCGAAACAGTCGGAAATTCTCTTAACTAACCCCGATATTTTCCATTATCTGCATCGGGGGGCCTATTTAACCCCCTACGATAACCCCGATCAGCTATGGAACCGGATCGATAAACATTTCGATCTCTTCCTATTCGATGAATTTCACGTTTTCGGCACGCCACAGGTCGCCA
This sequence comes from Microcystis sp. M049S2, assembly GCF_020245625.1. Lineage (NCBI taxonomy): Bacteria > Bacillati > Cyanobacteriota > Cyanophyceae > Chroococcales > Microcystaceae > Microcystis > Microcystis sp. M049S2. Next base: position 26,476 of record NZ_JADBUN010000089.1, read on the forward strand.
GTATTATCAATACCATGCTTCTAATCCGACGGGCCAATCGTGGGAAACGATACCTGTTTTTGTCCGCAACTCCCGACGAGGGTTTACTAAAACGATTGGATAAAGCGGGGTTTCGCTATCGATCGATCGACCCGGTAAGAGAAGGAAAATACCGGTTTCCCGATACCCCAGAAGAGGCCAATTCCCTCGCTCAAAGGGGATGGCGACAAGTAACCTCGGAAATCGAGCTATCTTTTATTCCCTTACCGTCGAGTTTTCAAACTTCGGAAAATTGGTTGAAGGAAAATAAAGAGCGAATTTTAGACTATTTTAAGCGATACCCCGGCAGCAAGGGCGCGATTATTCTCAATTCGATCGCTTCGGTTAAACGTCTGCTGCCGATTTTCCGAGAATTATTGGCGACTATCGGTTTAACAGTGGGGGAAAATACGGGTCTTTCGGGAACGCGGGAGAAGTTGGCATCGTTAAATCGTGATCTGGTGATCGGAACGAGTACCATCGATGTGGGGGTGGACTTCAAGATTAATTTCCTCATTTTTGAGTCGTCGGATGCGGGAAATTTTATTCAACGTTTCGGCCGTTTAGGCCGTCACAGCGGCTACGATCGAAAGGGAACAGCGGTAAAATTTACTAACTTCACAGCGATCGCTCTGGTTCCGAAATTTTTCCTAGAACGGTTATTCGAGAAGAAAGACGCACCGTTACAAGTCGGGGAACGGTATGACCGAATTCAGCTACAGGAGGCCATCAAGAGTAACTACCGTCATATCAATAATTTCGAGGGTTATTACCAACGTTGGGGAGCGGTACAATCATTTCAACTCTGGTGGAATTTAGGGAGTCCGAAGATCAAATCCCAATACGGGGAAAGTCGCCAGAAGTTTCAACAGGAATGCGAGGAGGTTTTCGATACCAGTTTAAAACGGGTCGCCGGTCGGGTGAAAGGATGGGCCGACGAATGGAAGGAGTTATCGGGGAAAAACGGTAATCCGATTTTCGAGGATGCGTCTAGTTTTCGCGGGTCGAGTCCGTTACTATGCGGGTTATACGATTCGACGGAACCAGAGGAATGCGATCGCTTTAAAACCTACGATTTACCCAGTATTCTCGGTAATCTAGAGGTGGAGGTGTGGAGAAAAGGCGAGTTTAAGCGCCAGATCGAGGCCACGAAAACACCGATCGCACGCAGACGTTTCGATTATTGTCTCGCGTTTCTGAATTTAAAGGGATATCGAGAGGAACGGTTAAACTGGCGCTTTACCTACGACGGCGATTTAGGCGAGATCGCCTCCGCGTGGAAAGTACAGGTTTTGACGGGAATCGGTGTTTGGCAACCGGATAATCCTTGGCTCGATCGAATTAGTCGGGAGTTACGGGATCTGGCTCTGGTTAGCTTCGTTCTTGCCTATCCCGTTGCCGCAGTTCGCCAACGCTTACAATTACCGATGCACTTCGGTATCTATCCGATTAGTGACGAGAGTAGTATTCATTCTCCCGTGTCACCCTATTCTATCGCGATCGGTCAATCGGCTTTGTTGTTGGATACTCTCGCTCATCGGTTCAAAGGTCAAGGGGGTGAGGTGTGGATCTGTTGATGCCGTTTGAGGCTACCAAGAGATGAGGGAATCAAAGTGTACGGACACTTTTTCTGGGATTTAGTTGCTCTTTGCTTCCTCCGCGTTTGATAATAGACATAGACAGACGCTAGGGACATCGATCGATATATCCATCGGATTCTTGCCATTTTTTTTGATAGGGGCTAAATATGAATAGGCTAGTAGAAAAAATTACGGCTATTGTCGAAAAACTACCGAATTTAAAACTATTAATTCTCTTCGGTTCTAGAGCGCGTGGAGAGCATAAACCTGATAGCGATTGGGATTTCGCTGTTTTATACGAGGAAAGAAGCGATCAAAAGGATATTTCGAGTCTGTTGAAAATTTATACACTACTCGAACAAGCTTTAGAGATTCCCGAGGACAAAATTGATGTGATTGATTTAAAAGAATGTTCGCCGATCCTCGCTCATTATGTCGCACGGGATGGTCAACTTCTATACGAACGGGAAACGGGACTATTCGAGGGATTTAAAGAAAAATTTCTCATGAATCCTGAAGAATCGAAAGCGTTATACCGTCAATTACGGAATAATCTAGAGATTTCTCTACGAGAAAAAGGAGTGTAAATGCTATTCAACCTCTGATTGCGATAGACGAATTAAACCTCATGAATCAATACCTCGCCGAACTTAGCGAGTACGGTTCGATCACCTTAGAGGATTATCGTACATTAAGAGAACGTCAATTAGCCATAGAAAGGTTAATTCAGCTTATCGTTCAAACTGGCATCGATATCAATTACCAGATTTTAAAATATTTAGATATCGAGTCTCCGAATAATGCTCGCGACGCTTTATTTCAAATCGTAGAACTGGGAATCTTAGAAGAACACCTAGCCGTTCAACTGGCCGAGTCTATTAAATTAAGAAACTTACTCGTACACCTATACAAGAAAATTGATCCCGATATCGTTCATTCCTCGATCGCTAATATTTTACGAGATTATCCCCGCTACCAACGCTCGATCGTTCAATATCTAGATTCCTTGGAGGCAGAAAATGGTTAAAAATACGAAAGAATTAAAAATTATCGATACAGTCAATAGAATAACCACGACTGTGGAAAAACTACCGAATTTAAAACTATTAATTCTCTTCGGTTCTAGAGCGTGCGGAGAGCATAAACCTGATAGCGATTGGGATTTGGGAATTTCATACGATGAAGCAAACAGACAAACACATATTAAGGAAATCAGTAATGATTACTTAACTTCTCTCTCTATCTTGAGTGAATTGTTTGAGATAAACCGTGATTCGATCGATCTAATTGAACTCGATCGCTGTTCTCCATTAATGAAGTATCAAGTCGCACGAGATGGAAAACTTATCTATGAAAAAAATACGGGAGACTTTTTAAAATTTCGTGTACGCGCTTGGAAAGAGTACGCCGATACCGCTAAATTCCGAAAGATTCAAAAAGACAGTATCGATCTTTGGCTCAAACAATGGGGAGTTTAAACGATGGAAAGGGAGATAGTCACCGTTAGAATTCGTTTGATGATCAAATATCTTAATCGATTACGGGGGTTCGAGAGCGTTACTCTATCAGAGTATTTGGACAATTTTGACTATCAACTTATGGTTGAGAGATTGATAGAATTATTGGTAGAGTCATCTTCCGATATTAATAGCTATCTTCTTTTACAATTACATAACGTAACTCCCGCTACCTATTACGATTCTTTTATAGAAGCTGGTAAAAATGGTTTAACTACCAGAGAACTAGCCGGGGAGTTGGCGAAATCATCAGGAATGCGAAATCGTTTAGTGCATCAATACGAGGCGATCGATAATGAACTTGTTTTTAAGGCGATTCCGATCGCTTTATCTCAATTTCCGCTTTATCTCAAACAAATTACCGACTATTTAGACTCTCTAGAGGTGAAAGATGCCTAAAAAACAAAAAAAATTAGAGGAAACGGGACAGTTAAATCTATTCGATAACACTACAGAAATTGAAGATAAAGATCTGGATTTTGAGTTCGAGGATATTGATTTAGAATCTCTTTCTGGCGAAGATTTAGGAATTAGCGAATCGGTAAGCGATCGCCGAGTCGAAACCGTTCGCCAACTGCTAACCCTAAAACTCCTACGGGAGGCGATTCGAGCCGAAAACCCCGACGATCGAGTTATGGCAGATTTTGCCGAAATGGTATTACCCAATTTACTCCGATTAGCGATCGGTGTCACGGCAAAAGGAGGAAATTTCTTCGAGGAAATCGATCGCCGTCGGGAATTAGAGGGAAAAAGCAAAGTTCGACGGGATAACGCGGGCGATCAATCTCTCAATACTCATTTACTTAATGGATTATTTCCCGCCAATCTCATCGAAAAACGACTAGAAAAACTCAATACTACCGTTCGACGGGTAGTAAAGGAATGCGAGCGCAGGTTGGCGATCGCTGGGTTTATTCTCCACGATTTCGAGAAATTCCGCTACTCGCTTTTTCCCGCGATGCCGGCGAAATATATCGAGATTAACGAGGACTTCGATCGAGATATCCGCAAACTATCACGAGAGGAACATCGAGAGATTTTTCAAGTATTGGTTCCCGAATTAGGATTAGATCGCTTTTTATTTTCCGATCAACCAAAAAAATGGACTGAATATCTTGATGATTTGATATATATCGCTAAAAATGCCCAGCGTCGGAATGATACCGATCGAAATACCTCGGAAGATGGGTTAAATACTCGCTTAAACAATAGCGCTCTCGAAAGTTTAACCGATCTTGCCTGTCTAGCCGATCGCTTGGCTTCCATTATTAAACACCCCCACGATGCGGAAAAAGCTCCGTTACAAGACCTTTTATACAGCCTCAGCGATGGGGAACTAAAATTCACTTACCACAGTATCGCCGAAAACCGCGGGGTACTAACGAACGTACTTAATAACGCGGTGATGGAAGCACATCAAGAACTAGACTATCAGCCTTTACTTTACTTGCCTACGGGAGTTGTCTATATCGCCCCCAAAAACGCGCCAGAAGTGTCCCTAGAAACCTTACCGAATCGAGTGGTGGACACCATTAAATCCCTCTGTAGCGGCGAATTACAGCGTAAACAAACGGGATTCGGCCGAGATGGCAAGGGGATGAAATACGCAGATTACTACAGCCAATTTTTCGACGATGCTGGGTTAATGCGCGCTGCCCTCAACGCCACCCTTCGCATCCTCGGTGATAATAAAGCGTCCGTGGCCCGAAGTCGCGGCGAAAACCTGATTAAATTTCAACAACAGGGCGTTTTACCGACGGATTACGATTTTCATTGTGAAGATGATATCCGCATCGATCGCCTAGCGGAATTCGGGGACGTGGTGACGAGGAAAATCTGGGGCGATCGCCTGGAAAAAATCGAACAGGCGCGAAAATTGCAGAAAAACTTACCCGCACCGCCGGATTTAGATTTAATTAGCGAGATCGCGCATTATTGGAATCTAGAAAATTATCTGCCACAAATCCGAGCGATCAAGCGTATTAATGAATCGTTAAAAGAACTCAAACTGAAAGGCAATACGGGAGGGGTTCCCTACGAATGGTATTATCTAGCGGCGCGATACCTGAAACAGCATCCCGGAATCGAGGATATTAGACCGGTTGCAGAAGATTTAATCGCTTTTCTCGCCGCAAAAATCGCCGCCATAGTTGCGGGATATAACTTACCCGATGGTTGGGAGGATTTGCGAGAGTGGGTTAATCAAGTGGTGCAGTTACCCGGTCGGGAATTGGCCCACTCGATCGAAACCTTCCAGAAAGAATTAAACCACTACAACGCCGCTAAAAAACAAGGTCGCGGCCGTCAACTTCTCTGTTCGATCTCCCATTCTCCCTATAGTGTCAGCGAACAGATGGAATCGGCGGTTCTTTTCACTCCCCAAGTCTATACTAATAAACAAATGCTGGCAGGCTCGAACGCCAAACGAAACATTTCCAGTATCGCGGGAACGGAAATGATGTTGCGTCAGATTCTTATGAATCAAACCCAAGCGGTAGGAAAACGTTTCGAGGAGGGCAAATATCGCTATCTGTACTTTTACCCGACCTATTATTTTACTCCCGAAACCAATAGTTTTTTACAAAAAGCCTACGCTAACATCGCTCAAACTCGTTTTGATAGCTCGATAAAGTTGCACTTTGTCGATAAGAATCTAGTCGCTAACTTCGATCGAACCCGTTATCAGAGTGTCGATAGTTTCCTGATCGATGAAAAATTAAGGCAGAAAAAGGAAAGAATTAACGAGGAGGAAGATGGCAAAAAAGACCGCACTTTTAAACTATCCTATCCCGAAGATAAACCCCTAACCTTTTATTTTATGGCCCTACCTCCGGGCCGCGATCCCACCGATACGGAATCATGGATCATGCCGGCATGGTTAGGATTAGCTTTCCCGATGATTCTAGATGTCAAAACGGTGGTTTCTGAGTCTCCTATTCCTCCCTATCGCGACGGTGCGGAATTTGAAGAGACGGTATTTCTCGACAGTGCGCCCCAAGCGATCCGGTCCTTAACCCGATGCGATCGATTCCGTCTCGATCGAGTCTTGAACCCATGGCAAGATAATGACGGAAAAAAATATTCCGCCCCCTTAAATACCCTAACCGCAGCCTATTCTATTCATTTAGACGTAAACTCGAAGCAGGGTAAGACGGGTTATGACCCCAATTGGGGCAAATTAACGGAACTCGCTATCAATTTAGAAACCAGTCCTCTCTATGTTTTTCATTACCTTAAACAGTGGAAACGGGGCAAAGATGCCGACATACCGAGCGCTAATCGAATCGCTCTGTATCTCTACGATTTTTATCCTTGTTTCGATCCCTATGTACAAGCCAACCGAACCAATTTAACTATCGATATGACAGTAGAATCGCCCTTAAATCATCCTAAAAACTTAACCGAATTGTATCGTCAATTCTATCGAGCTAATAAACGATATAACCCGAAAGCGAACGCAGTTTTAAAACCGATCGATGTGGCCGCCGATACGATTCTCAAAGGAGGAATGTATCAGGGAGAAGCCCTAGTCTCTGTAGTAGCGGCGGAAGTGGCCAGCTTAATGAATCGGGTTCATGCTTCTACAGCAGAAGGTCGCTGGATTTTATCCGATCGAGAACAGGAAAGACAGAAAATATTGTCTTTTGCTCGTTATTTTGTGATCGATGTGTTCGAGGGTTCTTTTAAGGGCGATCGAGCGCGTCTAGCCGGCAGACAATTAAACCTTATTCGCGATACCTGCGAATTTCTTTACCGTCTCGAACAGGACAGAGAAAATCAAGAGTTAAAAGCCCAGGGTCAACCTGTGGATGAAGATTCTGAAAACAATAATTAATTCAAGGAGTACCTACCATGTCTTTACTGAAAACCCTCGATTCTAAATTCTTTCATAGCGAGATTCCCTACAAACCGATGGGAAAATACGTTCACTTTTTGACGATTCGAGTCACAGAATCTTATCCTTTATTTCAAACAGATGGAGAGCTAAATAAAGCTCGTGTTCGTGCGGGAATTGATAGCAAAAAAACGATTAGTCGTTTATCGATGTTTAAACGGAAACAGTCAACTCCAGAACGTTTAGTCGGTCGAGAATTACTCAGAAACTACAAATTAATTACCGCCGAAGAATGTGAGTACAATGTAAAATTTGCCATGAATAACCCCGACTGTATTATTTATGGTTTTGCCATCGGTGATTCGGGTTCAGAAAAATCGAAAGTAGTAGTAGATACGGCCTTTTCGATCACACCCTTTGATGAATCCCATGAAAGTTTTACTTTCAACGCTCCCTACGAGAACGGTACTATGGCATCTAAGGGAGAAAATAAAACCAAACTGGGAGAAGTGACTAGCCGAATTAACCAGCAGGATCACATCCGTCCGCAGGTGTTTTTCCCTAGTATTGTCACGCTCAAAGATCCGACAGAAGCAAGTTTTCTCTATGTTTTTAATAACATCCTGCGTACCCGCCACTACGGCGCACAAACCACCCGGACGGGACGGGTAAGAAATGAGCTTATCGGTGTTATTTTTGCCGATGGGGAAATTGTTAGTAATTTGCGCTGGACACAGGCAATATATGATCGCCTTCCCGATGAAGTATTACACTCGATCGATCCCTTAGATGAGGATTTAGTTATGGAAAAAGCCACCGAAGCAATACAAGCATTAATGGCGGAAGAATTTATCGTTCATACCGATTTTATCGGGGAAAATTTTCAACCTTTATTAACTGAGGTGAAAACTCTCACGGGTACGGAAGCAGGAATTTTATCGCTCTTAAACCAAGCGGATAAAGAAGCGAAAGACTACGCTAAGAAACATATCGCCGAGAAAAAGCCAGCCGCTAAAAAACCGTAAATTTCAGTAGGGTGAGTAATTTCTCACCCTAGATCCTCGCAATTTTTAAAGAGTTATGGTACATATTTATTCCTGTCAATTAGAACTGCACGATAGTCTTTATTACGCAACCCGTGAAATCGGCAGACTCTACGAAAGCGAACCCGTAATCCATAATTACGCGCTCTGTTATGCTTTGGGATTGGTAAATAGCGATAGTTATCGTTACTTCTGTTCCGAACAGATTCCCCAGTACCAAGAACATTTAAATCCTCTGAACGAAGAGAAAATTTATGTCACTCCCGCACGTGCGATCGCTCATACGGCGGTTCTCAATACTTGGAAATATGCCAATAATAACTATCATGTGGAGATGGAAAAAACCCAGAAAAATATTCCCAGTTTTGGCAGGGCAAAAGAAATCGCTCCCGAAAGTGTTTTTGAATGTTTTATCATTTCCCATCACCCCCTACAACTTCCTAAATGGATTCGTTTGGGAAAATGGATGAGTAAAGCGGAAGTAAAACTGACAGAACTTTCCCTATCAAAACAAAAAGA
>NZ_JADBUN010000009.1:0-5085 GCF_020245625.1 Microcystis sp. M049S2
CTGCATTATTCACCAACTGGCAAAAACCTGATTGTGAGGACATCTCAAAAAACAGACTGTTTTTCAGCCAGATCGCTAGATGAACTTCTTGCCAAGGCTTTCGAGGATTTTCCAAAGTCTTCATGAATAATGCAGGTTAATCAATCGTTTAATCACACTCAGGAGAATTTTTACCATGACTACCCACCTTAACGCAGATCACAGTGTTTTCGAGGCGGAAGGAGTGAAAGTTTTTTATAATGGATTTCTTGCTCTTCTGGACGTTCATATTAAAATTCCTGCACGAAAAATCGTCGCCTTTATCGGGCCGTCCGGTTGCGGGAAAATTACCCTCTTGCGCTGCTTTAACCGAATGAACGATCTCATCCCCGGCGCCAAGGTGGAGGGAAAACTACTTTACCGAAATCAGAATATTTACGATTCGCAGGTCAATGCGGTCAAGTTAAGGCGACAGGTGGGGATGGTTTTCCAACGTCCCAACCCTTTTCCCAAGAGCATTTACGAGAATATCGCCTACGCGCCCCGAACCAACGGTTATCAGGGAAATCTGGACGAATTGGTCGAGTATTCCCTGCGGCAGGCGGCGATCTGGGAGGAAGTAAAGGACAAACTGAAAGAAAAAGGAACGGCACTATCGGGGGGACAGCAACAGCGCCTCTGTATCGCCCGTGCGATCGCGATGAAGCCGGATGTTTTATTGATGGATGAACCCTGTTCGGCCCTCGATCCCATCTCTACCCGTCAGGTGGAGGAATTGTGCCTACAACTGAAGGAAAGTTACACGATCATTACCGTCACCCACAATATGCAGCAGGCATCGCGGATCGCCGACTGGACGGCGTTTTTTAACACCGAAACCGATTCGTCCGGGAAACGCCGGGGAAAATTAGTCGAATTCAGCCCCACGGAAGTTATGTTCGGCAATCCGCAAACCGACGAGGCCCGGGAGTATATTACCGGGCGATTTGGGTAATTGAAACAGAAAAAAAGCCGATAGTCTATTTTTCAAAACCGTGCGCGGTTTTATGCCGAGACACCGATTGCTATGAATAGAAAGGACTGGATTTTCGCTATTTTGTTGGTTTTTGTCCCGATCTCGATCGCCTGGAATTTCCTGCGTTGGGACGTGACGATCGTTTTCCTGAGTGCCTGTCTAGCGATTGTTCCCCTGGCCGCTTACATGGGAAAGGCAACCGAGGAAATCGCCGTCGTGGTCGGTCCTAATCTTGGCGGTTTAATGAACGCCACCTTCGGCAACGCCACCGAATTAATTCTCGCCTACGCCGCCCTGGAAGAGGGTTTGATCGAGGTGGTGAAAGCGACGATTACCGGTTCGATTATCGGGAATCTGCTGCTGGTAACGGGCTTATCGATGTTTTTCGGCGGCTTACGCTATAAAGAACAGAAATTCCAGCCCGTGACCGCCCGTTTAAATTCCTCGTCGATGAATCTCGCCGTGGCAGCGATCCTCCTACCCACGACCGTTCAATACACCTCCGCCGCAATCGAGGAGAGCGTCCTACAGCGTCTCTCGGTAGCGGTGGCGGCGGTATTAATTTTTGTGTATTGCCTGAGTCTGCTGTTTTCGATGAAGACCCACACCTATCTTTACGAGGTGGGGGTCGCCGATCTCGATCAAGAGTCGGGGGAAGCGGTAAGCGTAAAAAAGCCGAATCTCTGGTTCTGGGTGGGGATATTACTGCTGGTGACCATCGGGGTGGCGGTCGAATCGGAATTATTAGTTAATACCCTAGAGGAAGCCACGCATAAATTAGGATTAACGACCCTTTTCACGGGGGTGATCCTGCTGCCAATTATCGGCAACGCGGCCGAACACGCCACCGCGGTTAGGGTCGCCTTAAAAGACAAAATGGATCTGGCGGTTTCTGTCACCGTCGGTTCGAGTCTACAAATCGCACTTTTTGTCGCACCCGTCCTCGTGATTGCGGGTTATTTCCTCGGTCAGCCGATGGCTCTCGATTTCGATCCGTTTGAATTGGTCGCCGTCGCCGTCGCCGTCTGGCTGACTAACTCGATCAGTAACGACGGTCGCTCGAACTGGCTAGAGGGTATATTACTCGTCGCCACCTACGCAGTGATCACCCTTGCTTTCTTTTTCCATCCCGCACCGGGATAGAGCCATCGGTCGTGGGAAATACAGTTTCTCCATCGGGATAGGTAGTAAAATTCTCCCGTTCCGGAACCTTTGAAGGAAAAGCCGAACAAGGTATAACGAACGGACGAACCCGACGGCCATCTTAAGGAAAAAAACGATGATCGAGATTGTGATCGCGATATCCACCGGTGTAGCGGCATTCGTCGCCACCAACCTCGACGATATATTGATCCTGACGATTCTCTTCAGCCAAACGGGAAAACTCTTCCGTCGTCGCGATATCGTCATCGGTCAGTATATCGGCTTTAGTCTGCTTGTTATTGCCAGTTTAGCGGGATTTTTCGGTTGCTTTCTCATCCCTACCCCATGGATTCGCTATCTAGGCCTCGTTCCTGTGATTCTCGGCATCGTTTCCCTTCTCAAAGAAGAGGAGAAGCAGGAAAAGCCGGAGAATGTCGAATTGGACCTGGAGGGTGCGAAACATTCCCCCTTCGGTGTAGCTCAGGGTAAACCCTTCGGTGGTTGGTTTGACCCGCGCACCTACAGCGTGGCTGCGTTGACCGTCGCCAACGGGAGCGATAATATCGGTATTTACGTTCCCCTGTTTGCCAGTAGTACCGTGACAAGTCTGATCGTTATCGTCAGCGTGTTTTTGATTCTGGTGGGGGTTTGGTGTGCGTTCTCGCGTAGCGAGCGCTTTGCGTTCGCCTACGGGTTGACCAGTGTGCCGACCATCGCCACTATTCTAACCAGTCAGGGAAGTACCTTCGTTCCCTGTGTGCTGATCGGTCTGGGTATTTTTATCGTCAAAGAAAGTATTCCCCTCGCGTTTTTGGCCTTAGGAATTAGCTATCTCTGGGCGATCATCGGTCGCAGTCAGGGACTGGCAAGAAAATAAAGTACCATTTATTTACTAGGCAGAATTATCACATTAAATCTGGTTATTAAAAACTGATTATTTATTTCTCCTTTTGCCTCTTGCCGTTCGGCTGAGCTCACGGCCGAAGCCTTTTGCCTTTTGACTGTCCTTATAAGTAGCCTATACTCAACGGATTTAGTATCACATCCCAAGGGGTGATTCCGAATGGGGTGTAGAGTTAGGAGATTTTAACTCACTGAGAACAACGATTTGATGAGTTGCATTCCAGACGTTTTTGACGCTCTGCTAAGATTGTTTTTAGATTCGGTCTTCCGGTTAAGGTTAATCGCCAAGAAGCCCAAATTTCATAGATAATATCCACTAGAAACCCGATAACCGGCCATTTGGTAGCGGCATAAATCCAACCGATACCCAAAATATCATAGACTTGGCGAAACACTTCCACATTTTGGAGTATAGTACCATCGGCTAGTACAGCGTGGATTCGTCCCATGGCCGCCGCGAAGGAAATACCGCCATTTTCCTCCGGATTATAGTTTTCGGCGGCAATATCGACAAAAGCAACTAATCCTCTCCCAGCATCCTGTTTTTGCAGAAAATTAACCTCCCGCAAGCAGAGGGGACATTCTCCATCGTAGAGGAGTTTAATTTTCCAAGAGGGCGATCGAGTAGAATTTTCTAAGGTATCAGCAGATGGAGTCGGTAAAGATGACATGATCTTCTAGGGATTCTCTTTTCAGTGGTCGGTAATTAGTGAGGGGTTGAGAAGTAGGGAGTGGGGAAGTGGGGAAGTGGGGAGAATAAATAAAAATAATCTCCTGACTCCTGATGATTATTTTATGGCAATTCATCAGATTGGATGGGATCACTCTCTATTGGTTCTCGATCGTTGCGTTTTGAGAAACCCCAAGCAAAGAGGATAGCAATTAAACTAATCATAATCCATTCCGGCGGCACAAAATCGGGACTAATCACCCGCAACAACAATCTTAAACCCACCAAACCGACGGTGACAAAACCGGCATCTTCTAGGTGGGTGTATTCCTCTAACCAGCGAATAAATAAACCCGCCATAAAGCGCAGGGTAACTACTCCGATCGTACCACCAAGCAGGATCAACCAAGTATCATCGGCCACGGCGATGGAGGTGGTGACACTATCGAGGGAAAAAGCTAAATCGGTAACGGCAATTAGGGGGATAGCTTGCCAGAGAGATTGAAACTTGAGACTATGATGGGTGTGGTCTTTGTCTTCCGGGGAGGCAAAGTAATTAAAGACTAACCAGAGCAAATATACTGCTCCCAAAAGTTCAAACTGCCAGTATTTAACCACCCAGGTGGCGGTAAGAATCAAGATCATACGGAGAATATAGGCGAAAACTAAGCCAATATTCAAGGCCTGACGTTGACGCTGATGATCTCCTAATCCCTGTGCTATGGAAGCGAGAGCAATGGCGTTATCTGCTGATAATACCGCTTCTAGGGCAATGAGAACCAACAGAATTAACGGGGTTTTTAGACTAAGGGTTAGAGATGAATCAAGGAGCGAGTCTAACATTGAGGCCGCAGGTAAAAATAAATGTAATCATGGCAATACTTCAGCTTAACGCTTTTACAACTTTCTTTTCTAGGGGAGATAACCGTCATCGGGGTGGGGAGATATGAAGTCTTGTAACGAAATGATGCAGAGGACCCCGATGATGTCGGAAAGTATTGGATGAATATCTTTATGAGGAGATAATCAGCAATGCTTTCTGATACTCAAGTTCTAGTCGCTCTGGTAATTGCTTTAATCCCCGGGATTTTGGCTTTTCGTCTAGCGACGGAACTTTATAAGTAAAGTCGCTTTCAATAAACCCTGATCCCGTCTAACCTAGCTATAGGATAGACCGATTGGGGTTTTTTCGGTTATCGGTTATCAGTGATTGGGTGTAAATTGAAAGTAATTAGGGTCTGCTGAAAAAGTTTTTCGGTGGGGGCAGGGTGTGGGGTGTGGGGTGTGGGGTGTGGGGTTTTACCGGTTTTGAGGTGGCCAATTACCTAATTTTTAGGGAAAAAGTCCCGGAATTTTCCCCCTGATCACTCCCATA
>NZ_JADBUN010000090.1:0-33757 GCF_020245625.1 Microcystis sp. M049S2
ACAGGGAATTGAACAGGGAATAAACTTGCAAAAATTGAAAACAATTTCTCTACTGCAAGACCTCGGTTTAACCCCGCAACAAATCTCAGAACGCTTAGACTTAACTCTGGAAACAGTGCTTAACTATTTGGCACAACAGCAGCAATAATTAAACCTTTTTCAACAATCTAGAAAAATAGCAGTTGCTAAGTAGTTGGCAAATGAATAGTAGCGAATCAGTGACCTTTAACCTATCAGCGATAACTCGATGAATAACGACTTATTGACTTTCTTCTTTTGTGTTGCTCTTCTCATTCTCTATCTAGTTTTTTCAGCTTTAACCGAGATGGGAACAAAATGGCCTTGGACAAAAAAATAAGAGAAATACTTAATCGATGTGAGTAAACATAACACAGGCTAAGGGATTCGGTCATTGGAAAAATTATCGAGATTTGCTATCTAAAAAATTAACTCGATCGCTCTACTGATAAAGTATGAAACTAATCGCTGATATTTCTCCCAGTTTGGATTTATTCTTGTTGCTTTTTTTCTGGCATTGTCTCATCGGTGCCATTGCTACAGTCATCGCTATCAATAAAGGCTATCCAAGATTAAATTGGCTAATCTTCGGACTTCTGGGAGGAACCTTTACCTTTTTTATCGCTCTTTTCCTGAAAAAAAAGCCCAAAATTTAAGGAATAATATGGCTTGATCATCCTTTAATAGTTCCCATCAACACCTCTAAATCTTCTGCATCTAACTCCTCTGGGATACCATTGCGAATTAATTCCGAAAAATCCTCATTGGGAACCATAAAACATAGTGCATACAGTCTTCCGTCCCCGACATTTCTAATCTCGTGAATACCCGTGGGACGGACTAATAAACTATCCCCTGGACCGAGGGGAATCGGTTTACCATCACAGATAGCCATTCCCTCCCCTTTGAGGATAAAAAACATTTCTACGGCAAAATGATGACGATGGGTAGGGGTGCAACCGTGGGGATCGAAAATTTCCACACAGACGGTCAAGGAATCCCCCGCTACGGTAGAATCGAAGACGATCGCTAAACGATTCGTATCCCCAGCGCTAATGCGAAAAACTTGATAATCCCGGGGAGATCGAATCACGGGTAACATACAATGATCGCTGGTTAGTTGGCTATTCATCGCTAATTTCGATCGAACTGTGGATGATTCTAAGACTAGCAAAAATTTTCAACTTCGCTCGATTGCGTCCACCACTTTCCTCACATCTACGATCGCAGCCACATCATGAACCCGCAGGATATCGGCCCCCTTAGCGATCGCTATGGCACAGGCCGCTGCCGTTCCGAAAACTCGTTTTTTTGGGTCATCTTTGCCTGTAATCTCGCCGATAAAGCGTTTTCTCGACAATCCAATTAAAATAGGTAAATCTAAATCCCGAAATTGCCCTAATTCTCGCAATAACTCAAGATTTTGTCTCCCAGTTTTGGCGAAACCAATCCCCGGATCGATGATAATATTTTCCCTAGCAATACCCCACTGTAAAGCTTCCTTAACGCGATCCTGTAAAAATTCTTTAATTTCCTTGACTAAATCATCATAATGTGTTAGAGATTGCATGGTTTGCGGATTGCCCCGCAGGTGCATGAGGATGATGGGAACGGCCAATTTAGCCACCGTAGGCAATAATAGGCGATCGAAGGTTCCCCCAGAAATATCATTGATCAAATCGGCCCCGGCGGCGATACCTTGGGCTGCTACGATCGCCCTAGTGGTATCGAGAGAGATAGGAATAGAACTTTGTTGTCGAATAGCGGTGATTACGGGGATAACTCGCGATAATTCTGCTTCTAGGCTAATTTCTTGCGCTCCTGGACGGGTGGATTGACCACCGATATCGATTATATCAGCCCCGGCCTCGATCATTTTCATCGCCTGTAGCAGGGCATTTTCAACATTGTCAAATTCTCCCCCATCACTAAAACTATCGGGAGTAACGTTCAAAACACCCATGATATAGGTACGTTTTCCCCAAGCAAAAATATGTTCACGAATTACCGTTAAATTAGACATAATACTAAATCCTGATGAAAAAGTAGATGAATTATGAATTATGAAGTGGGGAGAATAAATCAAAATAATCTCCTGATAACTGATTACTGATAACTGATTACTGACGGTGATAGTTAATTTTTAAGTAGAGAAGAATCTTTTAATTCAAAATAAGCTTGTACTTCTTCTTTCCAGAGTTGATATTTTTCTTGAATTAGTTGATATTGACTAGCAAAATCGAGGTTACAATCAACGAGATTGCTATCGATATCGGATTGCACTAATTCCCGTTCGATCAGGGTTTCTCGGATAAATTTTAAACATTCTTGTCTCAAAGTTTCCGCTTGGTCAATAATTAGCTGGACTTGATTAATTGCTCGATCGTACAATGGGGTTTGTGAATGAAAAATTTCGGAAGATGCGGCCAGATTTCGCAGTCTATGTAATTGATTTTTCTTTTCTACTAAACTGGCAATTTTGGGGTTAATTTCAAAAAGCAAGGTTTTCACAAGAGGAGCCAAGCGGCGAGTGTTAGTATAATCGTAGTTATTAAAGTCTGATTTAATCAGGTGTACTTGTTGTAAATCGACGGTAATATCGTGGAATTGGATCTCGGTTTCGGTGATGGTGGGATGAATTGTTTTAACTTTCCACGTGGTAACGGAAGTCCACTGATGGCGATCATTATTAACCATTTGCTGCTCCATTTTCAGCACATCGAGGGGAATGCTATAAAGTTTTTTCTCAGGGATATAGATAACATCGCTACCGAGAATGCGATCGATTTTAGGACGACGGTATAAATAATGATACAGGAATCGATAAAAGCTTTTACTGCCTTGAAAAATCTGGACTAATAACCAAATTTTCCAGCTGAATAACCCGCTGAGAAAGCGTCCGAATAGATGGGAATTCGAGGAGGGGTTATTCATGAAATTCCGTTATCAGTTATCGGTGAGGAATCGGAGGTTTGGTTCTTTTCAGCGATCAGTAAATAGTAAAGAGTAATCAGGGATAAAGATAAAGATAAAGATAAAGATAACTAACTAATTAACTCAAAACTTACATCTGATAACTGATAACTGATTAAGGACGTTCTCCGGGTAGATTTTTTGAAGATGTTGGTTTCGATCTTACCTGTTGACGACCGTTGCGGATAACTTGTAACATTTGCCCTAATTGTCGATCAAGATCTTCTAAAACCGATTCAGCATAGTCGTCAGCGCCTTTTTGAATTTCATGACATTCAGCTTGGGTTTTTTGTCGTAACTGTTGTACTTCCTGCAAGGTGCTGTGACGCATCTGTTCGATTTCATCGAGGGTTTGTTGTTGCAAGGATTCGCATTCCTGCTGAACCCGTTGACGAATTTGGGCCGCTTGCCGTTCTGCTTGTTGAATAATACCAGACTCGTCGAGAATTTGGGCGGCTCTTTGTTGAGCGGAACGCAGGACTTGTTGAGCATATTCCTCCGCTTTAGTGATAATTTCCTGTTCTTCCTGCAAAATTGCTAAAGCTTTCTGTACTGCTGGTGGCACGGTTTCATAGATGAGATCGATCTGTTCGGAAATCTGTCCCTCATCGATCATTGTCCAACGGGTGAGGGGGATATGGAAACTATCAAAAATCATCTCTTGCAGACGCGCCAAATCCTGATAGATATCGAAATCGACGGGTGGACTGGGAACCCCACTATTAGAAGTGTTAGGTACTGCTTTTTTGGGATCATTAGGTTCTCGGCGCGCCATAGGTTCAGATCGTCCTCATTACTGTATTTTAGTATGTTAACTGTAGTATGAGTAAATATCCCTAGAAACGTTTTCTGGGACTAGATGGGTGACAGAGCCACCGAATTGAGCGATTTCTTTAACCACGCTACTACTTAAAAAACTATATTCTTTAGTGGTGGCTAAAAAAACCGTTTCGATTCCTTCCCAGAGAGTTTTATTGGTGTGTGCCATTTGCAGTTCTTTTTCAAAGTCCGAGAGAACCCGCAACCCCCGCAACAGCACCTTAGCACCTTTCAATCTGGCATATTCAACCGTTAATCCTGAAAAACTGTCTATCTCAACGTTTTTCAGGTGTTTTGTACAGTAGCTGATCTGTTCTATGCGTTTTTCGACCGTAAACAGGGGGTTTTTATGGGGATTGCAGAGAACTGCCACGATTACTCGCTCGAATAGTGGCACACTGCGTTCGATAATATCTAAATGACCGAATGTAACTGGATCGAAGCTGCCGGGGTAGATGGCGATCATTTCTCAACCTTCACACCTCGCCAAAAAGCGATATATCCTTTGATATTTTGGGCTTTTGGCTTAGGATCGGGATAATACCAAGCGGCATCTTTATTGTCCTGTCCATCTACCCTGAGAGTATAGTAACTAGCCTCTCCCTTCCAAGAACAAATTGTATGGGTGTTACTGGGTTGAAAATATTCAGCTTTGATGGTATCGGGGGGAAAATAGTAGTTCCCCTCGACAATTTCACAGTTATCGCTTTCCGCTACCACTGCACCATTCCAAATCGCCTTTGCCATGACACTAACTCCTAGTTCTGGTTCAAAATTATCTTACAACAGAGTTTGTAAATGTTGAACCAGTTGGTTAACCTGCACCACTCCCTCAATTCGATCGATCGGTTGACCATTTTTAAAGACTACTAAAGTCGGTAAAGCTTGAATACCGTACTTAGTAGCTAAATTAGGATATTTGTCTGTATCAATTTTGACAATTTGTAGGCGATTTTTGAAATACATTCCCGTTTGTTCTAGAATCGGAGCCATCATTTGACAAGGACCGCACCAAGTGGCATAGAAATCCACTAACACGGGAAGATTAGTGGTTTGCAACAGTTCCTCAAAACTGGAAAACTCTTTTTTGACTGCCATAAATTGTCACCTCGCCGGAAAAATAGCCTTTTTCCTACTATAGCTTTTCTACTGAAGGGGTGACAACGAGGTTGAAGTCTAGACTGGGTGTGGGGTGTGGGGAAAATCTCCTCGCTGTCAGCCGTCAAATTCATTAACTTACTTAAGCTTAAACCTGATTCTCTCGTCCTCATTTCGGGGAAAGTCTCAAGGTTTTTCCCTACACCTTACCCCCACACCCTGTTTCACTTTCAATCTGCTTGTCACCCCTTGAGACTTTTCTTTTTCTAGATGTTCCTTGATTTCTTCAGAGTGGTCATCGATCGCCGGGAAAATGCTAAGTTAGGTAAAGACTCGACAGCCAAATCTCCATGAACATCCTAACCAAGCTGCTTTTTCCCGAAACTAAAACCCCAGAGCAAGTAGGTTCACCGCGAGTACAGAAAAGCCGCCGGGGAATCGAAACTAAATCCGCCGCAGAAATCGTTATTATGCGACAAGCGGGTAAAATTGCCGCTACAGTCCTCAAAGAAATTGCCCAGATCGCTCAACCCGGGATGACGACGGCGGATCTGGATGCTCATGCGGAAAAACGTATCCGCGCAATGGGTGCTACTCCCAGTTTTAAAGGTTATTATGGCTTTCCTGCCTCGATTTGTGCCTCCGTCGATAACGAAGTCGTTCACGGTATCCCTAGCCCGAAAAAACGCCTCAAGGCCGGTTCTGTGTTAAAGGTAGATACGGGGGCCTACTACCAAGGTTATCATGGGGATTCCTGTATCACGATCGCGATCGGTTCCGTCTCTCCCAAAGCCGAAAAATTAATCCGTGTGGCGGAAGAAGCCTTATATAAAGGCATAAATCAGGTAAAAGTTGGCAATTATCTGCTCGATATCGCAGCAGCGATCGAAGATCACGTTCAAGCTAACGGTTTCCAAGTAGTAGAAGATTTTACCGGCCATGGAGTCGGCAGAAATCTCCACGAAGAACCCTCGGTATTTAATTTTCGCACTAATCAGTTACCCAATGTCAAACTCCGCGCCGGGATGACTCTGGCAATTGAACCAATTGTCAATGCGGGATCCAAACATACCAGAACTTTGCGCGATCGTTGGACGGTGGTGACGATGGATAATGCTCTCTCCGCTCAATTTGAGCATACCGTCTTAGTAACCGCCACAGGTTACGAAATCTTAACCGATCGCAATAACCTATAAAATTGTCTATAGATTTTTTGCTCCGGAATCTTAATTGAAAATTTATTTAGTGGCAGGATTTAGTCAAAATGTTTAAAAATATCGTTGTTGCCTTAGATTGTGGGGAATCATCCCATCGAGTCCTTCATGCTTTGAATTCCCTCTCTCTAACGGCAAATTCTTCCATCATCATCACCCATATTCTTGGTAAGGAGGGAGATGAATCGGCAGTGGATCGCCCTCACCCCTCCCGTGAGATCATTGAAGATCAATTGCGCTGCTATCAATCCCAGATTGCTACCCCTAGTGAAATCGAGGTCATCTTTGGCGATCCAGCGGAGGAAATTATTCGTTTAGCTAATATCTATCATGCTGATCTGATCGTGATCGGCAGCCGGGGATTAACGGGAGTTCAACGGGTGATCGAAGATTCTGTTAGTAGTCTCGTGGTGGCAGAAGCTACCTGTTCCGTATTGGTGGTGAAAGCATAGCAGCCAGCATTCAACTAGAAAAGGTACTCTGGCAAGAGTGCCTAAGTAGGGTTGGCTGAATAAATCTAAAAACCTTGTTAGATAAGGCTTTTAGACTTTTTTGACCTCAAAAAGTGCTGACCATTGGAGTGATCGGGGGTAAAATTCCTGGACTTTTTCCCTGAAAATTAGGTAACTGACTACCTCAAAATCGGTAAAACCCCACACCCTACACCCCACACCCCACACCCTGCACCCACGAAAAACTTTTTGCCGCAAACCCTAAGTAGTCTTGAGCAGCACTGCTGACTAAAATTTGCAAATCTTATTTTTCCCCGATGTTTTCCCCCATACATTCCCCAGTATTTCCCCACTCAATCCCCAGTTTTCCACAGTTTACCCAGACTTTTCCACAGGCAACAGCGGTATAATCGGCACTTGCTTCCAGAAAAAATTAATCTTGACTGTCAAAATCTCCATGGATAGATACTGAGTTACTGTTAAGTTAAGTAAATAAAATCTAGCTCTAACCCTTATTCCCTCGTAAATATTAAGTTTTTCTAAACCATTCCTTTACATCTGGTAATATTGCAACTCCCCCCAACTTGGCTCACAATAGTCCTTACTGTCCACTACAGGAGTCAGGGATTTCCCCACTTCAGATTTAGAGGTAAACGATATGAATACATCAGTCAGTATCTTGGCAGAAATCCCCGAAATTCTCCACCAATCCCTACAACAATACCTAGAAACTCACCCCGGTTGGGATCAAGATGGTGTGTTTACGGCGGCTCTATCATTTTTTCTGCTTAATTGTCAATCCCCCGAAAGGATGAATTTTGAGGAACAAAATAGCTGTGCCAAGGTTTATCTAGAAACTTTGTTCCAGCGCTCGGAGTGCTAATTCGGTGATAATAAGAGTCGGGTCCTGGTTAAAAACCCGATTTTCCCCTATGAATTCCGATAAAACCCCTAATTTAATTATTCCTCAGCTGATTATCGGTTTGGGTAATCCTGAACCCAAATATGATCGCACCCGTCATAATATCGGTTTTGAAGCTGTGGACTCATTAGCGCGGGATTGGGGGCTATCTTGGCAGGAAAATAAGCGATTTCAAGGTTTTATCGCCGAGGGTGACGGTCCCCTCCCCGGCAAAATTCGTCTTTTGAAACCCCAAACCTATATGAATCGCTCCGGGCAATCGGTGCGAGCGGTGCTGGACTGGTATAAACTAGCTCCAGAGTCGATTTTAGTTATTTACGATGATATGGATCTGCCCCTAGGCCGGTTGAGAATCCGTCTATCGGGATCGGCGGGCGGACACAACGGTATTAAATCGATGATTGCCCACGTTGGCACGGAAAACTTCGCTCGTTTACGCATAGGAATCGGTAAATCAACCGAAAAAGCGACTATTTCCCATGTTTTAGGCCGATTCACTCCCCAAGAAAACCAAGTGATCTTGAAAGTGTTAGACTTGTCCAGAAAAGCGATCGAACTTGGTCTCAAACAAGGGTTACAAAAGGCAATGAGTCTCTACAATAATCAAAGTGTAGAGATTGGTTCTAATCTATGCTGATAGCAAATAAGCCTGATTTTAGTAATGGTTATAATCGCCATTTTCGTCTATACTCTTACAGAACCCTTGGTTAAATCCCGATCACCCTTTGCTAGATTAGGTCAATTTTTATCCTTGATATTAGCAGTTTAAGTATGATTAATCGCCAAAGTTTGCTGAGATTCGCCCACAAGTTTAATCTCATTTTATTGATAATCGCTACAGTTTTTTGTCTTTGGAGTAATCCTGCTTTTGCCCATCGTCCCCATGATGTGATTAGTCAAGTGGAAGTTTCTCCCGATTTCCAGACAGATAATACAGTATATATCTTAGTGCGAAATAACTTTTATAAATCTAGCGATGGAGGCAGCAACTGGAAAAGATTAATTCAAGGTTTAGATTATAGGGGGGAATTAAGTTCCTTATCCCTATCTCCCCTCAATAAAAATATTCTCTATCTAGCTTCAAGATCCGATGGTATTTATAAAAGTGAAGATGCGGGGGAATCTTGGCAGAAAGTTAATCAGGGTTTGGCAACTAACTTTATTAACTTTGTCCAAATTGCCCCTTCCGATCCCAATATAGCAGCAGCAGTGGGATTAGAAAAAGGGGTTTATTTAACCGAAGATGGTGGTAAAAATTGGTCAAATATTTTCCCAACCACGGCACTTATAACCTCTCTAGCTATTACTCCCAACAATCCTGATCGAATTTTTTTCGGGGATGAACAGGGTAAATTATACAGTTCCTCCGATGGGGGGAAAACTTGGCAGAATCTCCCCTTACCTGCTAATGTGGGGGCAGTAGATACCATTGCTTTTTCCTCTAATTTAGACAGGGATAAAACCTTTTTTGTCGGCACAAAAGAAGCGGGGATTTTTAAAACCGTTGATGATGGTAAAACATTCCAAGCCGTCAACGAAGGAATTAAAGATAAAATCATTGAAGACATCGTTATTTCTCCCGACTATGCCCAAAATTTAACCGTTTATGCCATTACTTGGCATGACGGAATGTATGTTTCTCAGGATGGGGGCAAAAGTTGGACGAAAATGAGCGAGTGTTTAACCAAAGACAAACAAGCTGATGATTATAAAGTTCCCCACTTTATGGATTTAAAAATAGCTCAAGATACGATGTTTTTGGGGGGATTTAATGGCTTATTTAAAATTACGGATAGCGGCAAAAAATGGCAGGAAATAGAAACTTTAGCCCGGGCAACAGTTATCGCTATGGCGGTTTCTCCTAATTATGCCCAGGATGGTACTGTCGTCATTGCTAATTATGTAGGCAATATCTTCATCAGTCGCGATCAAGGGAAAACTTGGACACCAATTAATCGCGGTTTAGAGGTTTATCGACTTGGTAAAGATCCCGAAGAATCAGGACAGGATCCCCGGCGTTTCTTTGACATTGCCTTTTCTCCTAACTATGGAGAAGATAGCACTATTTTTGCTGGGTTTTTACGCAATAGATTTGCCAAATCCGATAACGGTGGTGATTTCTGGAAAATTATCGAAATTGACAAAAAAGTCCGCGGTCCTAGAATAGTTATTTCCCCAGATTTTGCCAAGGATAAAACTCTTTTTCTCACCAATCAGCAGGGTAGAATATTTCGTTCTACCGATGGAGGAAATACGGTTAAAAATATCAGTGAAGTGGGCAGAATTTCCGGTAATTATGCCCCTGCCATGGTAGCTTCCCCTGATTTTGTTAAGGATAAAACTTTGTTTGTCACGGGAAAAGAGGGTATTTATCAAAGTGTTGATGGTGGACTAACTTGGAAAAATGTCAGCCAAGGAACCCCCCTATCAAAAACCATTAATGTGCAGTTGGCAATGTCTCCCAATTATCCTGGCGATGGAACTATTTTTGCTGGGACAATTTCTGGTTTGTTTGTCACCAAAGATGGGGCTAAAAGTTGGACAAAATTAGAAAAACCGGGGTTTAATCCGCAAGCATCAGTAGAAACCATTGCTATCTCTCCTGATTATGCTAATGATCGCACAGTAATAGTTAGTTTACAGGGAGATGGTTTGTTTAAATCTACCGATGGCGGGGACACTTTTAAATCAATTGGTGATCCTAAAATACCCCTAGTGAAAATTCATAGTATCCCTTCCTCTGGTATCTCCGTTCAGTTTTCTCCTAATTATGCTCAAGATAAAACTTTATTCGGTTTTGGTGGCGCTAAAACTACAGTTTTTCGTTCCACTGATGGGGGAGAAACTTGGACAAGTGTAACTATTCCTCCTCATGCGGAAGAAAATACACCCCGCTATAAAATCGGTGAGTTTTTCTCTGGTCCCCTTGGCACAATCCTGCGCGTGGTTATCCCGATTCTCCTAGCAATCGCCGCTTATTTTCTGGTGGGTTTCTTGAAACTGGAGAAAGTTATTAATCTTCCTAAATCCTTCTTCCGCATGGCAGGGGCATTTATGGTTTTTCTGTTTGTTTTCTTCGTTATCATTACCCAAGTTTAGGAGAAATTTTGACCGGCGGGGCTTGACAAATACCGCCGCTTGCCATATACTTATATATAGAATGGGGATCCGTGCCTGCCTGCGACCTCTGATTTTTGCGGTAGTCAACCCCTCAGAGAATTAACCATCGGCAACGTAGGGATTAACCATCTTAGCGGGGTCAACAATGCGATCAAAATCCGCTTCCTCGATGTATCCCAGTTGCAAGGCTGCCACTTTCAGGGTTAAGTCCTTTTCTAGGGCATAATGAGCGACGTAGGCAGCCTTTTGGTAGCCAATCACGGGACTTAAAGCAGTCACCAGCATCAAGGATTGATTTAAAAAAGTCTCAATTTGTTTTTGATTAGCAGTCATCCCCTTAACCAAAAACTGACAGAAATTGCCGCAACCATCAGTGAGCAGCCGGATAGACTGCATAAGATTATGAATCAACAGCGGTTTATAGACATTCATTTCCAGATGTCCTCCGGCGCCTCCCATCGTCACCGCTAAATCATTAGCCATCACCTGCACTGCTATCATCGATAAAGCTTCGCATTGGGTGGGATTAACTTTCCCCGGCATAATTGAAGAACCCGGTTCATTTTCCGGCAGCTGTAATTCTCCTAATCCACAACGGGGACCACAGCTAAGTAAACGGATATCATTAGCAATTTTATACAGGGAACTAGCGATAGTTTTCAGTCCCCCGCTCAAGAAAACTAGAGCATCGTGGGAACCTTGCACGGTAAACTTATTAGGAGCGGTAATAAAGGGTAATTTGGTCAGATTAGCGATTTCGGCCGCCACATCTCGATCAAAATCTGGGGGAGCATTAATTCCCGTACCGACTGCTGTTCCTCCCAAGGATAAACGATAGACTTTTTCTAGACATTTTTCTAGCCAATCGCTGCCATCATCCAATAAACCCACATAACCGGAGAATTCTTGTCCGAGGGTTAAAGGGGTGGCATCCTGTAGGTGAGTGCGACCAATTTTAACTATATTTGCCCATAATTGCGCCTTTTCATCGAGACTATTCCGTAATAGTTGCAGACTGGGAATTAATTTTTCCTTGACTGCCAAGGCAACGGCAATATACATGGCCGAGGGAAAGGAATCATTCGTCGATTGGGACATATTAACATGATCGTTGGGATCCACGGGAGTTTTGCTCCCCAGAGGATTCCCCGTCAGTTGACTACAACGATTGGAGATGACTTCGTTGATGTTCATGTTAAACTGAGTGCCACTTCCCGTCATCCAAACGTAGAGGGGAAAGTTATCTGCGTGTTGTCCGGCTAAAATTTCATCGCAGACTTGACAGATAAGATTTTTTCTCTCCTGACTGAGACGATTTTTTTGCTGATTGACAATTGCACAGGCTTTTTTGAGAATGGCATAGGACCCGATCATCTCCCGGGGCATGAGATTATCACCGATACTAAAGTATTGTAGGGATCTTTGGGTCTGCGCTCCCCAAAGTTTATCGGCAGGTACGGGAATTTCCCCCATGCTGTCTTTCTCGATGCGAAATTCTGTCATCTTTAAGTTACTTCTGAGGTCAGCAAAAGATGGTGGTTATCTGGACTGAAAAGAGAGGGTTACAGGGCGACACGGATTCCCACTATAAGAAGAGTGTAAGTCAAGTCTGGCTGATTTGTCAAGCCCTATGGGGACTTTTTCTTGGCGGCATTTTTACCCGGGAGGTTGACAAGAATAACTGGCAGGGTGCTGGAGTGATTATGAGACAAAAACTGTTATATTTTAGGGAAGATAATCGGTAAAAAAGACGGGATTGGAGACTATGGACACAGCGATCGCATTAAGTTGGACATTGGGAATTATCTTAGGGTTGATGACCCTTTTGTTTATCTTAAGGATCGTGCTGACTTGGAATCCACAGGCAGATTTAAATAGCTTTCCCTTTAATATTATTGCCTGGCCCACAGAACCTTTTTTAATCCCCGTGCGTAAACTCATACCACCCTTGGGAGGAGTTGACATTTCTCCAATTATCTGGGTGGGAATTTGTACGCTGCTGCGGGAAATTCTTCTCGGTCAACAGGGTTTAATTACCATGACCCTCAAATAATTATTTAAGCGACTAAAATATGCTGACATAATTTATGTTCTAACTCTCGTTCCTGTTTTTCTAGGGTAATAATCGCCTGTTTAATAATACTTTTAATATCCATACCCTGGTCGGATTGTTTTAACCATTGTTGTGCCGTGTTACCTTCGCGGAGGATTTTTTGTAGGGGAGAGAGGAAACAACTAAAACCCCTTTCTTTAGCGACGGGATAAACTTGAACATAGAGATCTTTAATCCAATCCCTAGCCAAGATTTCCCGTCCATCGTACCAATGTCTCAGGGTGGCATCAAGACTAAAACGTGCAGCGGCCTGTTCGTTTTCTTGGGTTAAAGTTAATAAATCCTCGCTGCGATTGCTACTAGGTAATTGACTTAAAATTAAGGGGTCTAATTGGGGATCTTGTAAAAGTTGAGTTAAACGGGCCTCTAAAAAAGCCATGACTGCCAATAAACTAATAGGATCAGCAATCAGGTCACAAATTCGCAATTCTAGACGATTGAGATTATAGGGACGATTGCTCCCGTTAGGACGTACTGACACCCAGAGATGACGAACATTCTGCATCGTACCGAGTTTTAATTGTTCCTGGGTCCAAGTGACAAAATGTTTATGACTTTCAAAGAGGGGAACATAAGCGGGAGTTTGGGGGAAAACTTGCCAACGACGGGAATGGGACCGGGTGATTTTCCCATCGAGAAAGGGAGAGGAAGCGCTTAAAGCCAAGTATAAAGGAGCTTCTAGGCGAATTAAGCGACAGGCACGCATTAAATCCTCATAATCGCTAATACCGACGTTAATATGAATACTGGCCGTGACCACATTAGTGCCGTAGGTCTGTTCGATATAGTCATGATAGGGATTGTGGGGGTCACTGCGATAAAAATGTTGACTATCGCCCAAGGAGAGGGTACTGCCGGGGATTAGGGTATAATCGCCTAAACGACGCAAATATTGCCGTAGAGCGAGACGAGGTTTTAAAGTAGCGCATAAAAGACGGTCATAGTTAGTCATAGGAGCCGTAGTATATTCTACGTTACGACTATCTGGTTCCAGGACAAAACCATCTAAATCCTTGACAATGCGATCGGATAAACCGATAATTTCTCCGGCTGCTGTTCCGGTGTACATTTCCACTTCAAAACCTTTACTTAGGAGCATCGTCAATTCACCCTGCTGTGTCTAATTTGTAGTTTGACATTATTTGGACTGTAAATGACGTTCGATCAGCAGAATCGCTACTATATCATCAATGGGGCGATCGGGAAGACGCATCCCCGGGGGGATGAGTTTCTGTAATCCTTTGGGAGGGAACATTTGCCAATAGCGATCGCGAGCTTCTAGGGTACTATTGCGTTCATCTACTAGAGTAATCGGGACGGTGACACGAGCGGCAATTTTTTCGCGCCAACTTTTTGAGGTGGTTTGATTCCCCATCACCAATAATTCGATCGGATATTGTTGACAGAGACTGGCTAAACGCTCGATCGCTTGTGACGATGATATCACCTCATGGGTATAAATTTTCCCCGTCGATGACCTGACCGCGATTCCACATTTATCCTTACCCGGATCAAAACCGAGAATACACATAGTTTTTATCTTCTGCAGCAGTGGTCGGTTTTATTAAATCACTAAATCAGCGACTGTTTTGATTGTCAAGGGTGTGGGGTGTGGGAAGTGGGGATAATAAATAAAAATAGTCTCGGAGTCTTCTTAATACTGTCTCCTGACAAATATGATAATGCTCAACGGATTTAGTCTCGGTGAAAATTTAACGGGAGAGATAGCGGCTTTGAGTGCGGCGGCGCTTTGGGCGGTTTCTGCGGCGATTTATAGCCTATTAGGCCAGAAAATCCCGCCTTTATTGCTTAATTTTCTGAAAGGAGTAGTCGCGATCGCTTTAATTGCCCTGACGCTGCCCCTTTCCGGACAATGGCGCGGTATTAATCAACAAAGTTCGGTATTTATACTCTTGACAAGTGGCGCAATTGGTATAGGAATCGGTGACACGGCATATTTTACCGCCCTTAATTATTTGGGACCGCGAAAAACCCTCCTGTTAGAAACCCTTTCGCCTCCCTTGGGGGCGATTCTAGCGGCGACTTTTTTGGGGGAATCCCTGAAAATATCGGCTTATATTGGCATTATTTTGACCATCTTCGGGGTTGCTTGGGTTATTTCCGAAAAAACTCCCGAAATCAATAGTCAACGCCCCTGGCGGCAGGGAATTCTCTGGGCTTTAATTGCGGCGATTTCCCAAGCGGTGGGGGCGGTTTTATCTCGTCAGGCACTGGTGGAGTCGGGAATGTCTTCTTTGCAGAGTACCCTTTTTCGTCTGTTAGCGGGGACGGGAATAGTGTTAATTCTGATGTTTTTTCGCCGTCAGGAATCATCACCACCAATTAACTGGTCATTGCGTCTGATTGCTATTATTATTGTCACCGCTTTTGGCAGTACGTTTTTAGGGATATGGTTACAGCAAACTGCTTTAAAATTCTCTCCTGTGGGTATTGCCCAAACTCTCACCGCTACCAGTCCTTTATTTGTCTTACCGATCGCTGCCATGATGGGGGATCGGATTAACTTGCGGGCGATTTTCGGGGTGATGATTGCCTTGCTAGGAATCGGGATTTTGTTTCAATAAGTAGTTTATTCATCGGTTTGTAGTCTTGTTTTAGCAATAATACGGGTTTTCTTTAAATCGCCCTCGCTCAATTCTTCTCCCACCTGTAAACGGGTGGCATTAGTTTGGAGGACAGTGGCGGCGTTTTTTTCTCCCAATTGTAGAGCGGTTTTGGCTGCGGTTTGTAGCATGGTGGCGGCGGCTGCTCGATCGCCCTGTTTTAATTTTTCTTCGGCGATTTGGGTTTGACGATATTTGGCTAAAGTGAGAATTGATTTCTGAACTTGCTCGTCTAATTGGGATTGATAGAGAGCTTGGGAGGTGATATCAAGGCTAAAAGTCGCAGTTTCTAGCTCTTTTTGACCAGAAGCGGGATCATCGTAGCGAATCTTCACTTTAGCTATGGTGTGAGTACCGGGGGGAATTTGGTCAATATAGAGATTGAGGAGGAGAATTTTTTCTTCATCTATCATTAAATCACCCAAACGGGTGATGTAAAAATTGCCCTCTTTTTGTAGGCTCATTTCTATAGTTTCTGGGGCAACTTGGGCAATGGGTTTTAACTCCGCTAAATGAGTCCGAGAATCTAATTCCAATTGTAGGAAAGCGTTAGTTAACCGCACAGATTGCAGACGGTTAAATAGACGAGTAAATTCAATTAAAGCCTGTTCGGGTCTTTCGATATAGGATAAACTTCCGCCAGCGATATCGGCAATTTTTTCTAGGATATCTTGATTCCAATGATCGCCAAAACCGAAGGTATTTAAGGTGATACCGTACTCAGCTGCTACTGCGGCTAATTTTAAACAGCGTTGATTATCTCCGTGTTCATTTTCACCATCGGTAAGCAGAAAAATATGAGATACATAACCTTTGCTGCCGCTGGAACTTTCTTGAATGCCTAATTTTATCCCTTCATCAATCGCCGTGCCTCCTCCCGCTTGTAATCGTTGAATTTTTGAGCGAATTAAGGTCAGATCATCCTGTCGCGATTGGGAGGGAAGAATAACTTTAGCGCGATGATCGAAAGCTATCACCGAGAGACGATCATTAACCCCGAGGGATTCTATTAAACTTAAAGCCGCTTTTTTGACCGTTTCCAGGGGTTTTCCCTGCATAGAACCGCTATGATCGAGAACTAAACAAAGATTAATCGGTAAATTTGTGTTAATCTGTTCACTGGTGGCGGCGATCGATAGCATCAATTGACGTTGACTGCTGCTTTGATTAGCATCGATATTACTGTCACTCAAGGCCGATTTTAGAGTTACCCGCATAAGAGTTTTTAATCGTGGTCGTTGATATTTCTATTGTAATGATTATAGTTAAATTTGTGCTTATTTTCCCGTCTGGCATCGAGTCAGACAAGTTGTCAAACCGGGTGCATCTCATTTTTGTCAATCTACATTGATCTTAAAAATTAGGAATTGTCCCCAAAAAAGGGGCTAAATCAATCAATAAGTCCTGAACAAAAAGTGGAAACGCTACCGCGTTAGTTTCATCCCATATTCCGTACTGGTTAAGAGGAGATAAAAAATAAACTCAGAAATAGCGACGGAATAGCTACAATCAAATCAACCAGTCACTCACCTGACAATGACTCAACTAACTGTTAAAAATCTCGACCATTTAGGCATGATCGCCGCTATCATTGGTGAGCTAGGCATTGTGGACTATATAAATCAACAACTTGGAGAAAAAGACACCACTAAGATCAGTGCAGGTCTAGTGATTAAGGCAATGATTCTCAACGGCTTAGGATTGATCAACTCTCCCCTATAGGCTAAGACGCATTTCAGTCATCGGGGTAAACCTCGTCTCCAAGAACAGCCGACTCGTCGTAGTTATCAGGTCCAAGCCACTTTCGGTCTCAATTCGTCGAAAGTGCCAACAGCGCAACAGACAGCGGGACGTTTGGTGTTAGCGACCAACCAGTTATACTAAATCCGTTGAGTATAGGCTACATATCAGGACAGGCAAGAGGCAAGAGGCAAAAGGCAAAAGAGGGAATAAATAATCAGTTTTTAATAACCAGATTTGGTATGACTATTACTTTGGCTGGATTATGGCAAACCCTAGATATACAGGATATATTTTCTGGAAAAAATCCCCCTCTTTGGGGAGAAGGGGAAAAGCCAACCTAAGATTAACCCTGCACCATCACAGCGGCAGCCGCAGCTACACCGGCGCCGGGGGTGACACCTTCGACACCTAACTCGATTAAAGTCGCTTCAATGGCAGCGATAACCGTGAGGATATCCCTCTCACTGGCAAAACCTAAATGACCGATACGGAAGATTTTACCCTTGAGGTGATCCTGACCACCAGCCACAGCGATGTCGAACTTTTTATTGAGAGTCGAACGAATTTTTTCCGCATCCACCAGAGTGGGGGCCACCGCAGTAATCGCCGTGGAAGCCCAGGAATCCGCCGCGTAGAGGGGCAAATCCAGGGCGCGCATACCCGCCCGCGTCATCTGCGTTAAGCGTTGGTGACGGGCGAAAATTGCCGCTAATCCCTCCCTTCTCATCATTTGCAGAGAAGCTTGTAAACCGTACATCAGGTTAACTGGGGGGGTAAAGGGGGAACTATCCTCATCGGTGGCTTTTTTGTATTTGCCTAAATCTAGATAAAAACGGGGCAGTTTGGCGGTTTCGTAGGCTTTCCAAGCTTTTTTGCTTACGGAAACAAAACCTAAACCGGGAGGAATCATATAACCTTTCTGGGAACCAGAACCGACCACATCTAAACCCCATTCGTCGATGGGAATATGATAAGCTCCTAAACTGGTGACAGCATCGACGATAATTAAAGCTTCCCCGTGGTCTTTTACCGCTTTGTTAATGCTTTCCAAGTCATTGAGAACCCCGGTGGAAGTTTCTGAATGGGTGATAATTACCGCTTTGATGGCTTTTTCCTTGTCTTCGGTCAGTTTAGCGGTAAATGCTTCTGGATCTAGGGGTTTACCCCATTCTGCCTTAATGACATCCACATTTAAGCCGTAGGCTTTCGCCACTTTCCCCCAACGTTCCCCAAATTTACCATTATCCCCCACCAAAACTCGATCGCCGGGGCTGAGAAAATTAATAATTCCCGCTTCCATGACACCGGTTCCCGAAGCGGTTAACATTAAAACATCGCCACTGGTTTGATGCAACCATTTGAGATTTTCGGTTAATTCGGCGATTACCTTGCTAAAAGCACCCGTCCGATGACCTATCGGTGCTTTAGCCATAGCCAATAATACCGCTTCCGGCACTGGTGTGGGGCCGGGAATCATCAACATATTTTTATTTTCCATGGTTCGTCCTCTCTCGTTGGGCCATATTTAACAAAGATAAAAAACCAAATCTCGATCGCATCAATTCTGAGGGGTTGATTTAAGATTTGGCAAACTCTGATTATATCCCGGCAGATAGCCTTGTCAGTTATCAGTGATCAGTAGTCGGGAATCAGGATTCAGGAGATAGGGTGATAGGGAATTGGGGTGATAGGGTGATGAGACAGCTTCCCCATCTCCCCAATTCCCCACTTCATAATTCATAATTTATAATTCATAATTCCCTCTCCCCACTTCCTAACTCCTATTCCCGATTTTCAAAGATTTTTTGGATACCGAGGGCAGGATCAGGCAGTTTTACCAAAGATTCGCCGATTAGAACCGCATTTGCTCCCGCTTGCTTCACTTTCGCCAGATCTGTTGCTGTGTGTAATCCCGATTCGCTGACGATCAGAATACCTTTTTCTCGCACCTTTTCGCCCCTGGCTTCTAGTAATTGGCGAGTATTGTCTAAATCGACTGTAAATGTCTCTAAATTGCGGTTATTAATGCCGATTAGTTCGATTCCCTCAATGGCTAACACTCGATCGAATTCGGCCAGACTATGCACCTCTACCAAAGCTGTCATCCCTAAACCCTTGACAATTTTGACAAAATATGCTAGGTCTTGATCGCTTAAAATAGCGGCAATTAAAAGGACAGCATCGGCTCCTTTAGAGCGAGCGTAGTAGATTTGATAGGGATAAAGGATAAATTCTTTGCATAATAGGGGTAAAGATACCGCTTGCCGGACGAGGCTAAGATTTTCGTAACTACCTTGAAAAAACTTACTATCCGTTAAAACCGATAAACAAGTGGCTCCTCCCTGTTCATAGGTACGGGCGATCGCTACAGGATCAAAATCTTCGCGGATAACTCCCTTGCTAGGAGAAGCTTTTTTGACTTCGGCAATCAAAGCGGGTTGGGTTTTACCCTGTTTTAGGGCAGCTAAAAAGTCGCAAGGTGGCGCAGTATTAGCTATTTTTTGGCGTAATTCTAATAAAGGCAACCTTTCGCGCAATTTATCGACTTCGATCTCTTTATGCCAAACGATTTCTTCTAAAATATTTTGCGGTTGTGCCTCTGGCACTTTCACCACATAACTCAAACTCTCAACTTTAACGGCAGGATTGGGGTGTTTTCTTCGGATCTGCATTTTTTCACTGTCCAGAGTGTGAACAGTGATTAGTTTAACAGTGATTAGTTATCGGGAATTGAAATAGAGACGGGGAAAACCACGTCTCTACAGAGATTTAACTCTACTTGTGTGGATATTCCCAGTCTTCACCGAAAGGCTATTGCATAGCTTCGATCGAACGTTCTAAAATTTGATCTTGACGTTTTTCGTCTTCTTGACGATTTTCAGTTAATAAAACCCGCGCTTTTGCAGTTCCTGCCTCCCCTTCCCCTAAAAGCTCCTCTGTACGAGTTAAGACATTCTCTTCGAGCATTCCTTCTGCTTGTCGTTCTTGGGTTAGATTAAGACGTGCTTTTTCTTCAATATTCATAAATTTATCCCTGCCACAGGTGCGATCGACTTCTACCTTTAGTCTGACACAAATTTACTATTCCGTATCATTAACTACAGAAAAATTTAGAATTTTACTGGTGAAACTGAGATTTAGGTATTTGTTCTCATTCCTTAAATGGACAGGGATCGATCGACCTCAAGCTATACAATAAAACCTATGGAACAATTCCCCAGCTTAATCAAGCTTGTATATCAGGCGAATAATGATCGATTGCCTAAACCAAGAGATTTCTTGACAGTATCCGATTATATCGTAATATCCTATTTGCACAACTTATGACCAAAGGTAATTTAAACGATCTCATCCGTACAGAAGCTAATAAAGAGGTAGAATCCCAAACCTCTCCTTCTCCCAAACGTCCGAAGGAAACTAACGCCACCCTACAGGCAAAAATTAACGACTTGACAACAGAGTTAGAAAAAACCGAGAAAAATCAGCAAACTCTCCAAGAAAAAGTTATTTCTCTGGAAAAAGAACTTAAAGAACAGCTGGAACTCTCTGTCAGGTTACAGCAGTTACAACAACAGAGCGAGCAGTTAGAATCTGTCCTCTCAGAAAAAACTACTTTGGTGGCACAATTATCGAGTCAATTAAGTCAATCCCAGACGGAATTAACCGAGAAAAAACAGTTAATTGAAAAATTATCGAGTCAATTAAGGAAGACAGAAACAGAACTGACTGAGAAAAAACAGTTAATTGAAAAATTATCGGGTCAATTAAGTAAGACAGAAACAGAACTGACTGAGAAAAAACAGTTAATTGAAAAACTATATAATCAAATTAAGACCCTAGAAAATAGTCCCACCCCCACGCCTGAATCTTCGTCAATTACCAAACCTGCGCCGAAGAAACCCAGTCTTTATAACTTTGAAATGGCCACTTTAGCCCGTTATATTGCCCCCACTCCTACCCCCACAGAGTTAACGGATTCCGAAATCGGTTGGTTCGATTAATTATGGCTAGTAAAAACCAAGAACAACAACATCCACAGGAAAGACTCGATCGCCCGATTGTTGATCAGCTGCTGCAATCAGAACCCAATGATTTAAACTTAGCTGAATGCGCTCGTTTACGCATACGTTATCAAAACTTTCCGGGAGCAAGAGAAATCCAAAGAGATTTAGATTTAATCCTAGAAAAATGGCAGTTAGATGAAGCTAGTTTATGGGCAAAAACTCTACAACTGCACAGTCACGGACAAGTGTATCAAATTCGCCAAAGCGAGGAGCAACAGGATTGGAGTTAAATTAAGCTATAGGGTTGAAAAAAACACTTCTTCCCTTTCACCTTATCTCAGAAAATAATATTATTGTAGGGGCGAATTGCATTCGCCCTCTTTTAATAACTTCTGCTGCTCGCCTATATGTGAGAGAAAGTCACAAATAGGAGATGCACCAAAAATAAAACCTATAATTTGATTTTATCTAATAATCTCTGCAACGGATTTTTGGGTTTGCTTGCTGGCGGATCTGCGGGGGGATTAGGATCATCTAGATAACGATAATATTTCCAGATATCCCAGTAGGGACAACCCGGTTCAATGCGAATTCCTGCCCAATGTAAATATTTTAAGGGCTGATTTAATCTCGGATCGATTAAAATATTCCCCTGACGTTGAAAATGAGAACTTCCCCCCCAATTTCCCGCTTGACAACCCGGAGCGCGGACAATATTAAATCGATTGGGAACTCGTTTGAGAATGGTATAATTAATAATCGGTTGATCGGAGGTTTTTTGAGAAAAATCAAAATATTCTGGATGAGCGGCACATTCTTGAAAAGCACCATATAATTCCTGTTCTGAGAATAGATTCTTTTTACTAGCCCAAAAACCACCGTTAAACATCCCTGTTAGATCATTTTCTGTGAAAATTCCTTGTTCTAAAACAATCGGATTAAAGACATCAGTAATACCTTTTTTGTGTTGGTAATCACAGCAGAGAAAATCGTAGGTATCGAGGAAATTTAGATTATCTATTATTTTTTCAAAAACCACGATATCGGTATCGATATAAAGAAATTGATCTAGTTCTCCAAACCAACACACCTGCTTGCGAAATTGATTGGGACGAGCAAAGAATTTTTCTCCAAAAATATCATATATTTTCTGTGCCAATTCTTCCACTAATTGCAGATCAGGATAGAGAATAACGCCATATTTTTCGGACAATAAATCGGCAATTTTTTGATAATTATTGTCGTAGGGAATCAAGATGACGGGAGAATCGGGATCGTACAAACGAATACTATTCATTAATGCGATCGCCTGCTCGATAACTCGATCATTAGCGGTAATGTAAATCCCTCGCTTCATAAATATCCTGGGGGTAAGAGTTAGAAATAATTATATAGCAGTTATCTTAATGGTGAAGTAGAAAGTTTTCCTTTTGGGGAGTCGGCCATCAGCTTTTTCTCCCGATATCCCTGTTCACTGATAACTGATCACTGATAACTGAATAGCCGATCAATCTTTCTCTGTCAACTCTCAAAGTTGATGCGTTTACTTAAACAGTTTTTTCTTAAGTTTAGCCAGAGAACTCTGTATCCATAATTTTTTAAGCCGCAGGGGTTCTAAACCTTCTATATCAGCCGGATAGCGTTTTTTAATATCAAAGAAATCATTAATTTCTCTTAAAATTGTTTCAAAACGTGGTAGTAATTTTTCGGGATGATAATCATCGAGAAAATTAGCTTGTAAAGAATTAACGGGAAAATTACGGGCATAATTAAGAATACGTTCCAGATCGTATTGAGTGGAATAGGCCCCGATTTTTTGACAATTGAAACCGGGATCGAGATAATCGGCTAGGGCGCTATTAACACTAGAAAATACCGTACAACCACAGGCTAAGGCTTCCAGGGGCGGTAAGCCAAAACCCTCCGTTAAACCGTTTACAGCCCAATATTCAGCCGAATCGTAGAGATAAACCCGACTGCGATTGAATAATCCCACTAAATCCTCCACATAGCTATCTAAAACCTTAACGCGACAGTGGGGACGGAGGGCGGGAACTAGACGACTGAGAAGATATTTTGAGGATTTGCGCCCCTGTACTAGGACATCGATATCTCTTTCTAAGCCTAAATTGAGAAATTCTGAGCCAATTTGATTAGGAAGATAGTAAATCAAAGCATTAGGAGCTTTTTCTCCCCAATAACTCATAGTATTACGGCTAACGGTGATAATTGGTATTCCAGGGGGTAAACGGAAGCCGTAACCTGTACTATGGGCATGATAAATGATATTATGCGATCGCAATCTTTGCACCAATTTAGGAACATCAAAACCCCAGCTAACCACAAAAATACTGTCATCCGAGCTTATTTTGGCGAGTATATCCTCTAAAAAAGGATAATTTAACTCTTTTTGACGATAAGTCACAATCTGGGCAGTACAAATTTGACTAGCCAAATTGAAGGTTTTCATTTCTGCCCACAGTCCACCCCCACCAAAGGGAGAAGTAGTACCGGGCAAGAGAAAATAGAGGTTTCTCATCGGGATAATAGAAGTTTTGGTTAAGCGGTAGTTTGGAGACTTGGCTATTCTATACTTAATTATTAAGGTGTGAGGTATCTAAACGCAATAGTCGATCGAGCATAGATATTATTAAATTATGTTTGCCGCTGATAAATACTTAGAATTATTAAAGCAATACCCTCCTCGTCCTATTCACAATGAGGAAGACTTAGAAATGATGCAGCAGGTTATTAATCGCCTGTTAGACAAACCCCAATTAACGGCAGAAGAAAGGGAATATCTAAATGTTTTAGGGGCTTTAATTTATGAGTATGAGGAAAATCAAGAGCCAATACCTGATATTTATGGAATTGAATTGTTGAAATTCATATTAGAGGAAAGAAACCTACAAAAGCAAGATTTGCTATCTATTTTTGAAAGCAAGTCAACCCTGGATGATATTTTTGATGGCCTACAAGAGTTAACTCCTATCTACATTCAAAAATTAGCCAATTTTTTAAATATATCTCCTGATTTATTTTTTCCTAGTTAGTCATAAAAAATGCGCTAGACAGTTAAGTTTATTTCCTGTCTTAACGCATAGATTAACAGACTAAATCAAAGCCCGATAACGACCCAAAGCCAGTAAAGGAAAATACTGCTGATAGAAATGATATTTCAGGTAAAAATGACAGGGAAAACCTGTACCAGTGAAGTAATCTTCATCCCATGTACCATTTTCTTTTTGGGTAACAAGAAGATAGTTAACGCCCTTTTCAATCACTTCTCGCTGATAATTGCCGGTGACTTTCCCGACGGCTAATAAACCGATTAATGCCCAAGCAGTTTGGGAAGCGGTACTATTTCCCTGTCCTTTAAATTTAGGGTTATTGTAACTAAAACAGGTTTCACCCCAACCACCATCAACATTTTGACAACTGCTTAACCAATTGGCTCCTTTTTGCAATTGATGGCGATATTTATTCGGTTCCAGAAAAGCCAAAGCAGATAATGCCCCACTGGTTCCATAAATATAATTTACACCCCAACGACCAAACCAACTACCATCAGCTTCCTGTTCTTTTTCCAGATAATCCAAAGCTTTTTTAACTCGATTTTCCTCCATTTTAACATCACAAGTACCTAACATTTCTAGAACTCTGGCAGTAACATCAGCCGTATTAGGATCGATCATTGCTTTTAGATCGGCATAGGGCAAATAATTAAGCCAGTTTTGATCGTTATCGATGTCAAAAGCTCCCCAGCCACCAGCTTTACACTGCATAGTAGCCATCCAATTAACTGCCCGTTTCATCACGCTTTTTTTAATATTTTCATCGGGCATTTTAATTAACTCTAAAGCCATCACCACCACTGCCGAATCGTCTAAATCGGGATACCAGCGATTGTCAAATTCAAAAGCCCAACCGCCGGGGGTTCCGATTTTATTTTTAATCGCCCAATCGCCATAATCAAGAATTTGTTGATCGATTAACCATTGTCCCGCTTTAATCATAGCTGGATGAGCGGGATTTAGACCGGATTCAATTAGCGATCGAATTACCCAAGCCGTATCCCAAACCGGCGACACACAGGGCTGTACACAATAGGTATTATCTGTCTCAATGGCAAAATTATCCACGGCTTTTAAACCGCGGGCAACAATCGGATCGTAAACATCATAACCTAGGGCTTTTAAAGCTAATAGGGAATTTAACATCGCCGGGATAATTCCCCCCCAATCGCCCGTGTCTTCCTGTCGTTCAATCACCCATTTTTCCGCCGCTTTCAGACTTTCTTGACGGAAGGGAACTAAATCAGTTTTTTCTGCCCATTTAAACAGCCCATCTAACCAGAGGAAAACATCTGACCAATCGTTATTTTTTGGTAACTCATACTTGACATTATTCACCCCTTCTGTATAGAGTTCATCGAGATTAAAACCCATTTTATACACGGGTTTTTTGTCGAAAACAATTAATAAAGGAACAGTACTTCCCCGCGCCCAACTGGACATTTCATAGATAGTAAAAGGGAAATTTTCCGGCAGTAGCATAATCCAAGCGGGGATAGAGGGAACCCCCTGCCAATCGTAACAACCAATCAAAGCGAGGTGCATTTTGGTGAAAATGCGGGTTTTACTGATGCCACCTTTAGCTAAGATAAATTCTCTAGCTTTTTCTAAAGCAGGATCATTAACGGGAATTCCCAATAGTCGCAGCCCCATGTAGGCTTCCACAGTGGTGCTAAGATCGCCACCATCCCCATAAAATAACTCCCAAGCGCCGTTAGGACACTGTTGCTGACGCAGATAGGTGGCTGCTTTGTCTAGGGGGCGATTTTTGTCAGTTTTCCAGATTTTGTGCAGTAAAATTGCTTCTGAGGTGATGGTGACATTAGATTCTAATTCTGCCCACCAGTAACCTTCAGAGTATTGGGTAGAAAGTAAATAATTTTGAGAAAGTTTGATCGCTTTCGCTGTTTTAGCGGCTATTTCGGTGATTTTGTCCTGAATCTGCATTTTTTTCCGTTCGACAACCTCTAGGGACCACCAGTGCAAATAAGATAATCTTATTTACAAAGTTTTTAATAAGTAGGTAAAAGATAGGCTTTTGTTCCCAAAGAATCCAGTCAAGGAATTTGCTTTGGTTGCCAATTTCTTTTTTCTTTTGACTGATTACTGATAACTGATTAAGTACCCCCACCCCCCTGAAGACAAAAAGGGTACGAAACTCGCACCCCACCAGATTTATCTTCATTTAACTTACTTTTTCTTTTTGCCTTTAGCGGGCGGATTATCCTTCGCTGCCGGTTCCGGGGCTTTTTCCTCCACTTGCGGGGCTGCTGCCACGGGTTCCGGGGCTTTTTGTCCCATTTGGGCGGCTACTTCGGCGGCGAAATCCGTTTCTTCTTTCTCGATCCCTTCACCTAGTACAAAGCGTTGGAAACGACGCACCTGAATATTTTCTCCTAAAGCAGCGATCGCTTGTTTAAGCAATTCGTCAATACTGATGTTCTGATCGCGGATAAAGGGTTGATCGAGCAAGGAAAGTTCTTTCAAACGTTTTTCAATGCGGCCAGCTACGATTTTTTCTTTGATATTATCGGGTTTATTGGCTAAATCGTCCCGTCCCATCTCAATTTCTTTTTCTTTGGCGGAGATTTCGGCGGGAATATCGGCTACTTTCACATATTCGACGTTAGGACAAGCGGCAATCTGCATCGCCACGTCATTGACCAATTTTTTGAACTCCTCGCGACGGGCAACAAAATCGGTTTCACAGTTCACTTCTACTAAAACACCGATGCGGCTGCCGGTGTGGATGTAACTGCCGATCATCCCTTCTGCCGCTACCCGACTAGCTTTTTTCTCGGCGGAAGTAATCCCTTTTTGACGCAACCATTCGATCGCTTTGGTTATATCCCCCGCGTTTTCCGTCAGCGCCCTCTTGCAATCCATCATGCCGGCGCCGGTCTTTTCCCTAAGTTCTTTAACCTGTTGTGCTGTAATTTCTGCCATAAAATTCCTAACCTACTGCTTATAATTGATCATGCCACGAGAGGGGCAGGTTTGACCGCTCGATAGGCTCGGAAAGTTTCCCCCCGAACCTAGCTGCGATCAATAGCTAATTTTCCCTAGTTATCGTCGTCTCCACTGGCAAATTCGGCGGCGTATTGGGAATAATCACCTTCTTCCTCGTACTCGGTTTCATTATCGTAGTCTTCCTCGTATTCTTCCACCGCTGCTTGACCACCGCGACGACCTTCGATGATCGCATCGCTAATTTTGCCTAAAATCAGTTTGACTGAGCGAATTGCGTCATCGTTGGCGGGAA
The DNA here is from genome assembly GCF_020245625.1 of Microcystis sp. M049S2. Taxonomy (NCBI): domain Bacteria; kingdom Bacillati; phylum Cyanobacteriota; class Cyanophyceae; order Chroococcales; family Microcystaceae; genus Microcystis; species Microcystis sp. M049S2. Next base: position 27,437 of record NZ_JADBUN010000090.1, read on the forward strand.
TCGGCACATCTACCAAGTCAGGATCGCAGTTAGTATCCAAGAGGGAGATGATGGGAATGCCCAATTTTTGGCATTCTTGGATAGCGTTGTATTCCCGACGCTGATCCACTACGACGACTAAATCCGGCAGCCGGCGCATGGTTTTAATGCCACCGAGGTATTTTTCTAGTTTGCCCAATTCCCGACGCAGTACCGATGCTTCTTTTTTCGGTCGTTTATCGAGGGCGCCACTATTTTCTAATTCTTCTAATTCTTTGAGTCTTTCTACCCGGCCGCGAATGGTTTCCCAGTTGGTTAACATTCCCCCTAACCAGCGTTGGTTAACGAAGTGGCTACCGCTGCGTAAAGCTTCCTGTTTAATGATTGCTGCCGCTTGCCGTTTCGTACCGATGAATAAAAAGCGTTTACCGCGATCTGCTTCTCCCCGGACAAATTCGTAAGCTTCTTCGATTAATTGGGCAGTTTGCACCAAATCAATGATATGAACCCCATTCCGGGCAGTGTAGATGTACTGAGACATTTTCGGGTTCCAACGGCGCGTTTGATGGCCGAAGTGAACCCCAGACTCTAGCAATTCTGCGAGAGAGACAACGGGCATATTTTTCTCCTTTTCGGGTTTATCCTCCATCTAGGGCTGGATTTCTAGATTCCTAGAAACACCCGATCGCCTAGATGTGCGATTTTTGACAACTTTTCTAGTTTAACACGAAAGAGCGCAATTGCATACCCGTAAATATTGGGTACTGAGGGCTTGCTACTGCAATTCCTCAAGTTTTTTCAAAACCGCTTCTGCATGGGCTTTTACCTTGACATTTGACCAAATATAGGCAATATTTCCCTGGGGGTCGATCAGGAAAGTGGATCGTTTAATCCCCATATATTCCTTGCCCATAAATTTTTTTAATCCCCAGACTTGATAAATTTCCGCCAGTTGATGCTCGGGATCGCTCAATAATTGAATAGTTAAATTGTGTTTTTCAATAAAACGACAGTGGGACTTCTCTGAATCGGGACTAACTCCTACAATTACTGCGTTTAATTGCTGAAATTGCGGCGACAAAGCGGTAAAATCGATCGCTTCTGTGCTGCAGCCCGGAGTGTTATCTTTGGGATAAAAATATAAGACCAACCATTGACCGGCAAAATCTGCTAATTTACTAATTTCGCCTCTTTGGTTTGGGGTGGCAAATTCGGGGGCTTTTTGTCCAACTTCTAGGGTCATTTTTAGGAGTGTAAAGGCAAGAGTAAGAAAGGAGCGAGGGAGAGGGAAAGCAATAGCCAGACTTGATAGTTAAATCTGGGAAATTCTGGTTTTTCTGACTCGACTAAAGCATCGATTCTCTCTAATAAACGATTATTTAAAGAATGATCATTGAGAGCGACACAGCAAGTAGCGGAAAAATTTATTTCCGCCACTTGATTAACTTTTTCTGCCACTAAAAGCAGCGATTCAGCTAATAGTAAATAATCCACTTGTCCAGAAGCGTACTTATCGGCGCGTAATTCCCGTAAGAAGACCAATTCTGACCATAAATTCTCGCTATTGGGCAGCCAAGAAGACATCGATCGCAACCAACCTAACCAGAAAAACCAGAAAGTGTCATGATATTCTTGGTGAGCTTGTTCGTGGGCTAAAACTGCTTGTAAATGTTCTTGATCTAAGAGATTTAATAATCCTTGCGTCACAATTAATTCCGACTTCCAAAAGCCAACTCTGGCACTGTAGGGAAAATCCACTGCTAAAACTCTCGCTTTCTGAGCGGTGATTTTTTTGAGGGGATAACTGCTAAAATCCCGATGGGTTTGCCAAGTTTGATAGGAGAGTTTTATCAAACAAAATAGAGCAAAAACTAGCCAAATTATGGCACTAAAGTAACTAATTAAACTGGAGTTATAGCCTAGCATTTGCCCGCGATAGCCCATACAAACCACCGATATAACTGTCATTAACAGCAGCAAAGGCGGAAAGAGAAAGAAAAATAGCGTTGTCTGCCAACGACGCTGATAGCTAGGCAGAAACCAACGTAAACCAATGGCGATAGTTAATGCTAGTAATAACATTGAACCGTGCATTAGCTTTCTCTCCGTTGTTGACGCAGGGTATCTAAACGAGAGGCGATCGCTTTTAATTGTTCGACACTAGCAGTATCGAGACTATCGGCAAAAGAAGCCACCACATCCGCATTACCAATAGCCAAAAAACGATGTAATTGTTCGTAGGCTTTAATTGCCTGTGCTTGTTCCTTAGAAACCATCGGTTTCCAGTAGAAAATCCGACCCTGTTTATAACAACTTAACCAGCCTTTATTAGTTAAACGACGCAGTACCGTAGTCACAGAAGTATAGGCCAGATCCCGTTCTGGATCCGCTAAAATGCGATCGTGGACATCCTTAACGCTGACGGTTTCCAATTCCCAGACAATATTAAGAATTTCCGCTTCTAGGGGGCCTAGGGATAACTGTTTTGGTTGATAGGTCGGCAATTGAGCCATAGTTACACAGAAATGAAGATTACTTTCTTGATCATAGCGGCGGATATCGATCGCCTGATAAAATAGCAACGATCCTTTATATTGTCTTTATGTCCACCGAAACTAATTTAACCACAACTACGGGTGCTGATGCCATTGATGTGGCGATCGCTAATGGCATTGATTTTGATGGTTCCCCGATTCCCCAGGCAAAATTGGAACTTTATCACCGGGTAATGGGTTTGGAAGCAGGACGACAAAGAAGCGGGGTTTCTAACACGATGAGATCGCGAATTGTCCGCATCGGGGCCAAACATATCCCCCAAGAGGAATTAAATCAGCTGTTGTTAGCCGCCGATTTTGCTCCCCTCAAGGAGAAAGAAATCGCTTTTTACTATCTCAAGTAGTCAAATTTTTGCTCGCCATTTTTCGCCTAGACTGCTTGCGGTTAACCGGATTGTTGGGGAAATTAGGCAGGGAGTCTAGGTTAATCTAATGCTCAAGGACACCTCGAATAAAAGATTTTGTTAACAAAGTGTTGGTCGAGGAAATATCCTTGATATACATTGATGAAGAGGGAATAATTTTCAACAACTAACAAGGCTCTCCGTCCCTCAAAATTCGATTTTTCGAGGTAGCCTAGACATAAGTAGTCGTGCAAAATAAATTTCCTAGTGAAGAAAGGCAAAAGGCAAAAGGCAAGAGGCAAGGGGGGGTTAGATATGTGTAATTAATTTTGCTTAGGTACTTAACGCCTTGGTTATTGCCTAAAATTAAACTTTTTTTGCCCATCAATTTAAAAACTTGCGTTTTTTTGATCATCTTAGCCTAGAGGACTGAGTAGTATGAGTTACAGCAAAGTTGATAGGTTAATTTTGTCCATCAGTGTAATCTGGGTTAAATCTCTCACTTTTTCCCGTTATCAATTACTCAAAGGGTAGCTCGATCAATTGGAATTATTGAGAAAATCTTCGGACTAATTGAGAATCAACCAAGCTTTCATCGGGGTTTTCGGCGGTGCAATGCTAAAGTAAATCTATTTTTCGAGGCACCCCCAAGAGATAACCACTGATTCCGAGCCAGTAATGATACACTAGGCATGATTTAACTACAAACCTCGATCGCAAAAGGAAATAAACATCGATGAAAGCCATGATTTTGGCGGCAGGCAAAGGAACTCGTGTCCGTCCGATTACCCATACGATTCCCAAACCCCTGATCCCGATTTTACAAAAGCCGGTGATGGAGTTTTTATTGGAACTGTTGCGACAGCATGGCTTTGATCAGATCATGGTGAATGTCAGCCATTTAGCCGAAGAAATTGAGAGTTATTTCCGCGATGGTCAGCGTTTTGGGGTGCATATCGGTTATTCTTTTGAAGGTAGAATCGAAGAGGGCGAGTTAATCGGTGATGCCCTGGGATCGGCGGGCGGTTTACGACGAATTCAAGATTTTAATCCCTTTTTTGACGATACTTTTGTGGTTCTCTGTGGTGATGCGCTGATCGATCTTGATTTAACCGCAGCCGTTAAATGGCATCGGGAAAAGGGAGCGATCGCCACTATCGTCACCAAAACCGTCCCCAGAGAGGAAGTATCCAGTTATGGGGTGGTAGTTAGCGACGAGGAAGGAAGGATTCTCAGTTTCCAAGAAAAACCCGCCATCGATGAAGCTTTAAGTACCTGCATTAACACGGGTATCTATATTTTTGAGCCAGAAATCATTGATTTTATTCCCCCTAATAGTAAATACGACATCGGGGGCGAGTTATTCCCCCAATTAGTCGCTAAAGGTGCGCCTTTCTACGCTTTAAACATGGATTTTGAATGGGTGGATATTGGTAAAGTCCCCGACTACTGGCAGGCAATTCGCGGGGTGTTATCCAGGAAAATTAAAAATGTTGCTATCCCCGGCATCGAAGTTAAACCGGGCATCTACACGGGCTTAAATGTGGGGGTAAACTGGGATCGCGTCGATATCACCGGACCTGTGTATATCGGGGCAATGACGCGCATTGAAGACGGGGCGAAAATTGTCGGTCCGAGTATGATTGGCCCAAATTGTTGGATTTGTGGCGGCGCGACAGTGGATAATAGCGTTATTTTTGAATATTCTCGCCTCGGTTCAGGGGCGCGTTTGGTGGATAAGTTGGTCTTTGGGCGCTACTGTGTTGATAAAACCGGCGCCGCGATCGATGTGGAAGCGGCAGCCTTGGATTGGTTGATTACCGATACCCGCAAGGTTCTCCCAGAGTTTGATCATCCTAAACATCAGGCAATTCGTTCTTTATTTAATGGCAAGTAGGCAACACCGCAACGGGGAACTTTTTACTTGATAAGTACCTAAGCAAAATTAATTACACATATCTAACCACTCCTTGCATGAGTGCCTTTTGCCTTTTGCCTTTTGCCTTTTGCCTATCCTAACCAAGACATTAATTTTGCACGACTACTTATCATGTTTGATTCTCCTGTTGATCTTCTCATTCTCTCTAATGGCCCAGGAGAAATATCTACATGGGTGCGTCCAGTTGTCAAGAGATTGCGACAAAACTTAACAGAAGATCGATCGCTGTTGCGGATTTCGGTGATTCTTTCCCCTTGTACCCATTCTATGGGGGCGGAAACGGAAGTAGTTAGGAAATATCCAGAGGTAGATCGAGTCCAGTCGCCAGAAAAATTCTTTAATTTTCTTTTCTGGGGAAAAACCGCCGATAATTGGGATTGGCACCCCAAGGGCATCGTTTTATTTTTAGGGGGCGATCAATTTTTTGCCCTCACCATCGGTAAACGTTTGGGTTATCGCACGATTATCTATGGGGAATGGGAAGCGCGTTGGTATCGGGGGATCGATCGCTTTGCCGTGATGAATACAAATGTATTAAATAATATTCCCCAACAATATCAGCATAAATTTACTGTTATCGGCGATTTAATGGTGGATTTGCCCACTGCTATCACCCCTGATGATGCTACCTTAATTGCACTCCTCCCGGGTTCCAAACCCTCGAAATTAGCCCAGGGTGTACCCCTAACCCTAGCCATTGCTGAAAAGATACACGCGCAGGCTCCCCAGACTAAATTCTTAATTCCCGTCGCTCCTACCCTAAATTTAGCTTATTTGGCGAAATTTGCCGATCCTAGCTATAATCCGATGATCACTAAAACCGGTTGGAGTGCTGCTAAATTAAAAAACGGTGAAAAACCCTATCTAGAAACAGCTAAGGGGGTAAAAGTTGACCTAATTACCGATTTTCCCGCCCATAACCAGCTTTCTCGCTGTCATTTAGCTTTAACGACGGTGGGTGCTAATACTGCCGAATTAGGGGCGCTGGCAATCCCGATGATTATTTTACTACCGACTCAGCAACTAGACGCGATGCGGACTTGGGACGGTTTACCCGGTTTATTAGCCCAACTGCCGGGGGTGGGTTCTTTATTTGCTAAGATAATTAATCTTTATATGTTGCGGAAAAAGCGTTTATATGCCTGGCCAAATATTTGGGCCGGTGCAGAAATTGTTCCGGAATTATTGGGGGAATTACAACCAGAGGAAGTGGCAAATATAGCTATATCCTGGCTAGAAAATCCCGAACAATTAGAGGCTATCCAGCAAAAATTGCGGGCAGTGCGCGGGCAAGCAGGAGCAGTGGATAAGTTAGTATCTATTATTGCCGAACAACTGTCTAGTTTCTAATCAATTAGATAATTAGGGTTTGCTGAATAAATCTAAAAACCTTGTTGGGTAAGACTTTTAGACTTTTTGTCAATCAAAAAGTACCAGGTATGGGAGTGATCAGGGGGAAAATTCCGGGACTTTTTCCCTAAAAATTAGGTAATTGGCCACCTCA
>NZ_JADBUN010000091.1:0-9228 GCF_020245625.1 Microcystis sp. M049S2
AAAAGTACTGGATCTGGGAGTGATCGGGGGGAAATTTAGGCACTTTTTCCCTGAAAATTAGGTAATTGGCCACCTCAAAACTGGTAAAACCCCACACCCCACACCCCACACCCCACACCCTGCCCCCAGGAAAAACTTTTTGCCGCAAACCCTATATAAAAATGTCCGTCACATCGCCGGGACAGGGTTGGGTTTGGTGGTAGTGCAGAAATGCGTGGAACTACACGGCGGCTCGATCGAAATTACTATTATCCCCAGTAATGGAACCACTGTCACGATTCTATTACCGAAACTGGCCTGAAAATCAATAAATCGGAGCGAGAATCATTCTCAATCAGGGTAAAACTTCTGGGGAAGAAATTAGGAAACACCACCCAGACGGGCATATTCTAAAATCGACTGGCTAAGAGCATCGCGATCATCGCGGGTGAGATAATAATTCCGGCCACCGATATCATTGAGAAATCGCAGTAGGGCAAGACAAGCGGACTCTAGATCCGCCCGGTGTCGGGCAGCCGCTAAAGCTTGTTCGCAGGTGGCATAAACTAGGCAATCGCTAATTCCTTCCCTGCCATCCACTCGCCAACATTGAAAAGAATAACCCTGCATTTCTAGGATCAATTCAATCTGCCAGCCGTGATAGTCAAATCGCGTATAAATCATTTCAAGCAGCCCCGTTTAGGAGAGGAAAGTCACAGGTTTGACCGCTCTGATTGTCTAGAAGTCCTGCACCTGTCTAACTTTCTAATTTAATGGATGATTATGGAAACCCTCTGCAAACTTCGTGCAGATTTCGTGCAGAAATGATTTTGTCCACTGTCTAAAGGCAGATATTACTTTAAACGATAACCAAGACCGTGAACGGTTTCAATAAAGTCTTCCGGCGCACCGAGGGATTTTAGCTTGTGACGAAGACCGCGAATATGGGAAGTAACGGTTTCCTCGGCTGGAGAATCGTCCAAAGACCAAACTCGCTCAATAATACCCGATCGACTTAAGACCCGGCGCCCATGGGTAACAAGTAATTCTAAGAGAGCGAATTCCTTGGGGGTGAGGGAAAGAAATTGACCGTTATAACTGGCCTCGTGGGTACTGGGATTTAACTGCAACCCCCCCCAAGATAATAAAACACTGCTGGTGCTGCTGCCGCGTCGGATCAAGGCCCGAATCCGCGCCATTAATTCGCCCAAATCGAAGGGTTTAGTGACATAATCATCGGCCCCTGCGTCTAATCCGTCGATTTTATCGATTACCGTATCCCTTGCGGTTAATAATAGGACGGGAACGGTGGCATTAGCAGAGACAGGATGATGGGGTTCCGCTCGTCGCAGACGTTGACAGAGTAAAGTTCCGCTTAATTTGGGCAGGGTGACATCGAGAACTAAAAGGTCATATTTGCCTAATTCTAGCCAATTCCAGCCTTCTTCTCCGTCTCTAGCCACATCGACAACGTATTGTCGCTCGCTCAAAGCCTCTCGCAAAATCTCGGCTAGTTGCATATCATCTTCTACTACTAAAATTCGCATGGTCTAGAGTTGACACTCCCGCCGTTAAGCTGACGCTGTGACGGGGGATTCTTGATTCACAGAAACCCGCTTTTCGGTACAAGTACCAACGAGTCTTACAGTTTCTCCCCAAGCTTGAAATTCCGACTGTCCATCGGTATTTGTTGACAGTATTCTCATACCTTCTTCCCTTAAATTCTTGGCGGCGTTTTCATCTCTATCGTGCTGCGTCTTACATTCTGGACAAATCCATTCACGAATACTGAGAGTCAACAAATCATTTTTAAATCCACAGCAAGAACAGAGCTTTGTACTCGGATAAAACCTGTCAACTTCTACAAGTTTTCCTCCCTCTCTTTCTAGCTTGTAATCCAAGAAATTAAGCAACATACCAAAACCAGCGTCATGTATTGATTTGGCTAATTTAGTCCTTGCTAACCCTTTAATATTCAGATTCTCGGCTACAACGATTTGGTTTTCATCGCATAACTTTCTGGAGAGTTTATGAAGAAAATCCTGTCTAGTATTTGCTATCTTTTCGTGAACCTTGGCTACCTCCTTAATGGCTTTTTGGCGATTATTAGAGCCCTTGGCTTTACGAGACAATGCTTGTTGTCTCCGCTTTAAACGTTTAGCATATTTTCTGGTAGGTTTGATTGGGTCAATCTTGTAGGTTGTTTCACCATCAAAAACCGTAACTAAAGAAGATAAACCTAGGTCTATCCCTGATATTTTTAGTTTTTCAATGGTTGTTGAGTCATCCATCTCAAACAAGATGGCAGCAAAATATTTATCTGTACTGGTTTTAGAAACAGTTACGGATTTAATCTTACCATTTATTACTTGAGAAATCTTAGCTTTTACAACCCCTAATTTAGGTAGCTTAATTCCCTTATTTCTAATTGAACAACTTTCAGGATAACGGATTGATTGTTTTTTGTTCTTACTTTTAAATTTAGGGAATTTTGTTCTTTTTGAGAAGAAGTTCTTAAAAGCAGATTCTAAGTTTTTCAATGATTGCTGCAAGGTAGCGGCAGTAGCCTCAGCTAACCATTCAAAATCCAGTTGTTTCTTGAGTTGGGTAAGGTCTTTTGCCATGTCACAGTAGGTCATTCCTTTACCAGTCTCTAGGTACTGATTGTTAGTTTTATTTAAGTAGTAATTCCAAACAAAACGGACGCAACCAAAGTTTTTAGCTAAGGCTAGTTCCTGTTTTTTGTTTGGGTATATTCTCACTTTTAAAACATTTAACATCAGCCTGACCCATCTGTGTTATCTTTCCACTATAACACTTACCGCTTAAATATGTCAAGCTCATACATACCTTGAGAATCAAGCCTTTCCTTATTAGGAAACGCTGTCGCGTTAGTTTAGATTCTGGGGGCAATTCATCTCCCGTTAATTTCTGGTATATTTTTAATTAAGGAGAAATTTAACGGGAGTCCTCTTGCTCCATTTAGATAGAGTAAGCTGGAAATAGCGTCGGTTTGCTGCTGATGAATTGGCTCAAACAAGGAAAATGGATCGCGGGAGGTTTCGGGCTAACTGTCTTATTGATGGGAACTATTAGCCTAGTTTCCTATCGCAATACCCTCGCTCTGCGTCAGCGCGCTGCCGAGGTGGAAGTTACCTACGAGATCATCGATAATCTCAGTAATCTTTACGCTAACATGGCGGTGGCCGAATCGGGAAGACGGGGTTATATCAAAACTGGCAGCCCCAGTGAATTGGGCCGTCATCGTCGGGCGATCGCTTTGATGCAATCTAACTGGCAACTCTTGGCTAAACAATTAGAAAACGGCACGGATTTCGAGCGGGAAATGGTGACTCAGATCGGGGATTTAATGTATCGGCGAATTGCTCTATTTAATCAATCGATCGCTACCTATAAATTCGATCAATCTGATGATATTTCTCAAGATGCAATCACGGTTAAAAGTGTCGATATCCGGGATAAGTTTCAAAATCTTCTTACCTATTTACAAGCTAGTCAGAAAAGGAATTTAAGAAGTAGCATCGCTAGTTCTAGGGATAGTATTAGCGAAAATTCTCTGTTGGGTTTACTGGGAACTTTTACTAGCTTTGGGATTATTTGCGGAGTTTATTTTTTAGTTTTTTGGCAAGAGAAACGGCGACAAAAAAGTGATGAAATTCACCGATTATTACTACATGAAAAAGAACTTTCTGATCTAAAAATTCAGCTTTTTTCCATGATATCTCATGAGTTCCGAACCCCTTTAACCGTTATTTTTTCTGCCTCGCAGTTATTAGAAAATGGCTTAAAAGATGCAGAGCAGTCGAGTAGAAAAAACCTATATAGAATCCAGTCTTCTGTCAAGCTAATGAATCAATTCTTAACAGATATTTTAATTTTAACAAGGGCAGAATCTGGGAATCTAATTTGTCAACTAGAGCCGCTCGATATTGAAGCTTTTTGTTTAAATTTGGTCGAGGATTTTCAATTTATTAATAAAAATAATACCCCGATTAAATTTGTCAGTCAGGGATTGATGATCCGTCCTTATCTAGATGAGAAACTGCTCTACTCGATTTTAAGTAATTTACTCTTAAATGCGATTAAATATTCCCCCACAGGAGCAGGGATTAGTTTGATGTTGTGGCAAGATAGCGATCGCATTGTTTTTCAAGTCCGGGATCACGGGATCGGCATTGCCGACGAAGACAGAGGTAAGATCTATGAACCCTTTTATCGGGGTCAGAATGTGGAAAATATTATCGGCACGGGATTGGGGTTAGCAGTGGTTAAAAAATGCGTCGAACTTCACCGTGGCGAAATCGCCCTAGATAGCCAAGTGGGTGAGGGAACAAGCTTTACCGTCAAACTGCCCATTTCACCCTAGTTCCAGCTTGAGCGGCCCTAAAGATTACAAAATTTAACTTTCTTTCTTCCGAAATGGGACGAAAGCAATGGAGAATTTTTATCTTCTAGATTGATCGATCGCAAAGTCCAATCTCGATCGATCCTGAAACCGCCACCAGTGCCTGATCGCGGCCCGAATTAGTCCAGAATCAACTCACTCCGGGTTGATGGCATCGCAACTTTTAGGCAAAAATAGGGCTTTTACCGCCCAAAAAGCCTATATTTGGGCTATTTACCCGCCAGTTGACCCCTGATTTTTGCAGCCGGTTGACTCCCATGAAGAACTGGTCACGGTTTCCTGATAGGATAAGGTGACTTGGGATTAACTTATGGTGTTGAAAATATGTCTCTAAAACCTTACATTTCTCGCTTATTAGCTTTGGTTCTCGTCCTTGTCATCGGATTGATGGGTTGTTCTAGTAGTTCAGGGTTAACGGGCAATTATGGACAGGATACCCTGACGGTGATTGAAACTTTAACCACAGCCCTTGATGTGGTCAAAGATGACCCGAATAAAGCGGCAGTTGAGTCGCAAGCAAAGGAACAAATCAACGATTACATCTCCCTCTACCGACGAGATAAAAAATCCGGGGGTTTGCGTTCTTTCACTACAATGCAAACAGCCTTAAACTCTCTGGCAGGTTATTATACCGCCTACGGTTCCCGTCCCATCCCCGACAAACTCAAACAACGTTTAAAACAAGAATTTAAACAGGTGCAATTCTCTCTCCAGAAAGGGATTTAGATACAGATTAGGGGTTGGGGGTTAGGGTTTTGGGGGGTTAGGGTTTTGGGGTATTAGTTGAAATCCCCCCATCTCCCCACACCCCACACCCCAAACCCCACTCCTGTAAAAATCAGGCCAAATCTGGTTAGACTAGAAATACAAAGCGTATTATAAAAAACTACAAAATTGATTCAAGACGAAACCCTAGAATTATTGGAATGGCCGCGGCTATGTCAACACCTAGCTACTTTTGCAGCGACTAAACTAGGTGCGATCGCAATTCGTCAATTGCCGTTACCAGAAAGCAAAGAGGAAAGTTTAAACCTACTCTGCCAAACCAAAGAAGTTTATAGTTTAGAACAAAAATTAGATAGTCGTCTTTCCTTTGATGGGATTACCGACATCGGCGATGCCCTAGAAAGGGCGCATCTGGGGGGGTTATTATCGGGACAGGAACTTTTAAATATTGCCACGACTTTGGCCGGAGTGCGACGTTTACGGCGTTTAATTGACGAACAGGAAGATATACCGGTTTTAAAAGAGTTAGTAGCCGAAATTCGCACCTATCCAGAGATAGAACAGGAAATACACCGTTGTATCGATGAAGATGGCCGGATATCTGATCGCGCTAGTCCCCAATTACGCGAAATTCGGGGACAAATGAAGGTGATTAGAGAGCGAATTTACCGAAAATTGCAGGATATCATGCAAAAACAGGGCGGTGCTATCCAAGAAGCGGTGATTACCCAAAGAAGCGACCGCTGGGTGATTCCCGTCAAAGCAGCGCAAAAAGAGCAAATACCGGGGATAATTCACGATACTTCCAGCACAGGGGCGACTTTTTACATTGAACCTCACTCTATCGTTGATCAAGGCAATCAACTGCGGCAATATCGTCGTCTGGAACAAATCGAAGAAGAAAAAATCCTGCGGCAGTTAAGTAATCTGATCGCCGAAGCCTTTGAGGATTTAGAATATTTACTAGCGATCGCTACTAGGCTCGATTTGGCCACCGCTAGGGCCCGTTACAGTTTATGGCTAGAGGGTAATCCCCCCCACTTTATCGATGGTTCGGAAACGATTACTTTACGGAATTTGCGTCATCCTTTGCTCTGGTGGCAAAAACACCACGAACAGGGGGGGGAGGTCGTACCGATAAATGTGCAGATTAGCCCAGAAATTCGCGTTGTTGCTATCACCGGACCAAATACCGGCGGAAAAACCGTTACTTTAAAAACTCTCGGATTAGCGGCTTTAATGGCGAAAGCGGGCCTGTTTATTCCAGCGCGGGAACCGGTAGAGATACCCTGGTTCGATCAGGTTTTAGCCGATATCGGGGATGAACAGTCTTTACAACAGAGTTTATCGACTTTTTCGGGTCACATTCGCCGGATTGTCCGCATTTTAGCGGCTTTAAATTCTCGTTCCTTGGTTTTACTCGATGAGGTGGGAGCAGGTACGGATCCGGCCGAGGGAAGTCCTTTAGCGATCGCTATTTTACAATACCTCGCTGATCATAGTTTACTGACGGTGGCTACCACCCACTACGGGGAATTAAAAGCGTTGAAGTATCGAGATTCTCGCTTTGAAAATGCCTCGGTAGAGTTTGATGATCGCACTCTTTCCCCCACTTATCGACTATTATGGGGCATTCCGGGGCGTTCTAATGCTTTAACTATTGCCCAGCGTTTGGGATTGAATCCCGAAATTGTGGCCGAAGCGAGAAATCATCTGGGGGGGTTATCGGAGGAGATAAATCAAGTAATTGCTGGTTTGGAAGCGCAAAGACGGGAACAAGAGTCAAAAGCTCAAGAAGCTAGTCAATTACTGCAACAAACGGAGAAATTTTATACAGAGGTGTCCACGCGGGCTAATTCTCTACAGGAGAGAGAGCGAGAATTAAAGCGTTATCAAGACCAGGAAATACAAAAGGCTTTATTATCGGCAAAAGCAGAGATTAATGAGGTTATTCGCCGATTGCAAGCGGGAACAAAAACCGGTAGAGATGCTCAAAAAGCCACAGAGGAATTAACTGCGATCGCAGAAAGGTTATTACCAAAAACGGAAAAAACTAAGGTTAATTATCGTCCGCAAGTGGGGGAAAGGGTACGCTTGCCCAATTTGGGACAAACTGCCGAAGTTTTAGCAATTTCACCGGAATCAGAGGAGATTTCCCTGCGTTTCGGTATGATGAAGATGACCCTACCCTTAGACCAGATTGAGTCTTTGGATGGTCAAAAAGTGGAAACTGCGCCAAAACCTGCCAAAAATTTGCCCCAAACTCCCACAAAACCCCAGGAGACTCCTTTAATTCGTACTTCTAATAATACCGTCGATATTCGCGGTTCCAGGGTGGCAGAGTCAGAAACGGATATCGAACAGGCGATCATCAGGGCTACCCCATCGGGTATATTATGGATTATTCACGGTAAAGGTACGGGGAAATTGCGTCAAGGTGTTCACGATTTTTTATCCCGTCATCCCCAGGTAAAACGCTTTCAATTAGCACCCCAAAATGAGGGCGGTTCGGGGGTAACTATCGCTTATTTAACTTAGGGTTTGCCAAAAAGGTTTGGTTCTTCGATTTGTGTTATGCAATGGACGGGGGTTATAACCCATATTCCGTACTGGTTAAGAGGAGGTAAAAAATAAAGGTTCTTCCGAACTTACACTGTAGAAAACTCCCCAAGCTCCCTCTCTGTCCAGCAATGCTCTAAAGTTGATAAATATCAATCTAACAAAAACTCAAAGCCCTATTATACAAGCTTTACAAGTATAAGTTGGTGATAGTTTGACATGACAGGTTCGGTAGAGCCAAAATAAACTCAGAAATAGCGACGGAATAGCTACAATCAAATCAACCAGTTACTCACCTGACAATGACTCAACCCACATTCCGCACTTTATGATTAAGTCGCAGTAACGCCACCAAAAAAAACTGATTACATCGACAAAATTTGTTGAGATTAGAGAGTTTTTATATTTGACTTAACCAAAAATAGTTTGACAGAAGCAAGAATCGCTTAAGTTAGACATAGTTAAACTAAGGTGTTCTAACTTATTAGACACTTTTCGAATAAAAAGTTTTCTCTGGGATTGGCTTAAACTGAATTTGCCCAATTTGATTATCAACTTACTCGGTAGTAATTTTGACAATAAATCGAAAAATATTGAAGAATATCAAGAATCTCCTCAGTTAAATGACTGATCTGGCTTTGAGCATTAATTTTTACTAAATGAATCCCCTGTAAAACCTTAAATATCCATCTTAACTGTAGTTTAGACTAAAAAATTCGCCTAAAAATAATCCAGCCTTATGAAAATAGCTGAAATCAAAAATCTTGAAGCAAAAAGTAGAGTTAGGCTGCTTTTGTTGCCGATTTTTTAGGGGTTGAATGTCGTTTTTTCACAGTAGGATAGGTCTTTCTTTTACTGCGAGTCTTCCCTTTTTCCCAGCCAGGAGACTTTCCTCTAGTTTTAGATGGTTGAGCGGGCGAACCAATCTCTATCAAAAGGGAAAACAGAGACTGTGCTACCCTAGCTCTTCTGGTTTTCGTGTGTTAATTTTTGTTATAAATTAAAGCAAGCAAACAGCTTAAGTCGAAGATGTTCAAAATTGGTAAATCCATAACTTATTCTTTTAATAAGCTTTATTTTGGTATTCATTCCCTCAATTAATCCGTTGGTTGTATGATTTTCAAAGTAATTACAAATACCAGGCAAATGCTTCTGGATCATACTGGCACTACTTTGATATAATATTCCGCCTATTCTTATCCATTTTTCCAATTTTCTCTCAGCACCTCTGAACGTTCTACACCCTTGATAAATTTGTCTAATTTCTTCTTTCATTTCCCAGGCTATTCCCAAGCATGGATGTTCTTTCTGTATAACTTCTAGTTGTTGTTTTTGCTCGTCCTTTAAGTCCTCTTTATTCTTACATAATAAATGAGGTAATCCCTTTTCATGCACCCCCATTAACTTTCTCAATTTATTAAGCTCGTCATTGATGATAGTCATTACATGAAAACGGTCATAGATGATTTTAGCATTGGGAAATAATTCCTTGATCACTGCTGTAAATCCTGACCACATATCGACGCTCACTTCTTTCA
>NZ_JADBUN010000092.1:0-15108 GCF_020245625.1 Microcystis sp. M049S2
GTGACAGGGAGTGGTAGTTCATCGCCTCAGAACTTTACTAATGTCAATGGCACAGTCTTTTTTACGGCAAACAACAGTGCCAACGGGACAGAATTATGGAAACTAGATGCCAGTGGTAATCCAGTTTTAGTTAAAGATATTCGCACCGGGAGCAATAGTTCCAGTCCCAGTCGTTTATTCGCCATCGGCAATACCCTGTATCTTACGGCTGACAACGGTATCAATGGAGTGGAATTATGGGTTAGCGACGGCACAAGTGCGGGAACAGTTCTAGCTAAGGATATTAACGAAAGGAGTCCTAGTTCCAACCCTCGCAATCTAATTGATATCAATGGCACACTCTATTTCACCGCTAATAATGGTGTTAATGGCGAGCGGTTTTACAAAATTGACCCAACAACGGGTCAACCAGTACAACTGAGTGTACCTAATTTAAGAAACGATGATGCCGGATACCTTGACCAATTTACCCGGGTAGGAGACCGCCTCTACTTCCGCAACTCCAATTGGAATAATGAGTTTACAATTTACCGTCCCCTTTATACAATTGACCCCGCCACAGGCAATGTTGTCCAGGTTGCTGGTACTCAGTATGTAGAATATCTCACCAATGTCAATGGCACGCTCTATTTCCAAGCCTATAATTCTGCCAGTGGCTATGAACTTTACCGAATCAACAACACCACAGGTAATGCCGTATTAATTGATGTGGTGACAGGGAGTGGTAGTTCATCGCCTCAGAACTTTACTAATGTCAATGGCACAGTCTTTTTTACGGCAAACAACAGTGCCAATGGGACAGAATTATGGAAGCTAGATGCCAGTGGTAATCCAGTTTTAGTGAAAGATATTCGCACTGGAAGTAATAGTTCGAGTCCCACCACGCTCTACGCAGTTGGCAACGTCTTATACTTTACCGCTGATGATGGGGTGAATGGTCGAGAATTATGGCGTAGCGACGGGACAGCACAAGGTACAGTTCCTTTAGAAATCTATATCGGCTCCAGTACCCCAAATGTAAGTAATTTGATTGATCTTGGCGGAGTTCTCTACTTTACCGCTAATAATCCCACTTACGGAACCGAACTCTGGCGCATCAACTCTACCACTGGCAATCCTGAAGTTGTGGATGTTCATTCAGGTGCATCAAGCTCCAGTCCTGCTAACCTAACTAATGTCAATGGCACACTGTATTTTACCGCTACGACTAGCGCAACCGGGACAGAACTTTATCGCATCAATAACACCACAGGAAATCCAGTTCTGATTGATATTAATTCAGCCGGAAGTGGCAGTTCATCGCCGAGTAATTTAACCAATGTCAACGGGATACTTTACTTTACCGCCAACAATGGCACCAACGGTACAGAACTTTATCGCATTGATAACGCCACCAGCAATCCGGCTTTAATTGATATTGTGTCGGGTAGCAGTAGTTCTTCTCCCCAAAACTTGCTCAATGCTAATGGCGTTCTCTATTTCACTGCCTCTAACAGTGCTAATGGTCGAGAACTTTGGAAACTTGATCCAACGACTGGCAATCCAGTCTTTTTGAAGGATATTTATGTCGGCAGTAATAGTTCTAGTCCCGGAAATTTAACCTATAGCAACGGGAAACTATACTTCAGTGCTGATAATTACAGCCAAGGGATAGAGTTGTGGCAAACCGATGGCACCCCAGAAGGTACGACTTTAGTTAAAGACATTAATGCCACAACCTTGGGTTCTAGTCCTAGCAATTTTATTAAAATTGGCAACATTCTCTATTTCACCGCTAACGATGATGTCAATGGGACCGAACTGTGGCGAGCCAATCCGGCTACTGGTGTTGTCTCCCTGCTGGATATTTATCCCGGAAGTAATACTTCCAGCGTCAGCAACCTAACAGATGTCAATGGCACACTGTATTTCACGGCATTTAATGGCATCAACGGGACAGAACTTTATCGCATTGATAACACCACCGGAAATCCAGTTCTGATTGACATTAATTCAGGAAGCGGCAGTTCATCGCCGAGTAATTTAACCAATGTCAACGGCACACTCTACTTCCAAGCTTCTACCCCGACGAGTGGTTCTGAACTGTGGAGAATTGACCCAGCGACGGGAACCCCCAGTGTCATTCAGGTTGTATCCGGCAGTGGCAGTTCTTCTCCGCAAAACTTGCTCAATGCTAATGGCGTTCTCTATTTCACTGCCTCTAACAGTGCTAATGGTCGAGAACTTTGGAAACTTGATCCAACGACTGGCAATCCAGTCTTTTTGAAGGATATTTATGGCGGCAGTAATAGTTCTAACCCTGGCAATTTAACCTATAGCAACGGTAAACTATACTTCACTGCTGATAACGGGGTTAATGGCGTAGAGCTTTGGACAGTAAATGTTGACCAGATCACTACCATTGGCGTTGTTCAGAAAACCGGAGATGAGGATCAGGTCATTCCCTTTACAGCTAATGACTTTGCCAGTGTCTTTAACAGTGGTAGTGGTGTCCCCCTAGCCAAAATCAAGATTATTAACTTACCGAGTAACGGACTTCTCAAGTTAAACAATAGTCCAGTTGCTGTTGAACAAGAAATTGCTGTAGCAAATTTAGGCAATTTAACCTTTACCCCAAACACCAACTACAACGGAATCGCTGGTTTTACTTGGAACGGTTCGGATGGAACCAATTACGCACTTAACCCATCAACCGTAGCTTTAACTATTAACTCAATTAACGATGTTCCCACCGTTGCTAATCCCATTACCGATACCAGTATTTTTAGCAATCGGTCTTCCAATTTCACTATTTCTGCTAATACTTTCCAAGACTCCGATGTTGGCGATTCTTTAACCTACTCAGCCACCTTAGCCGATGGCAGTACCCTTCCCAGTTGGTTAACCTTTAATGATCGCACTTTTAGTGGTAATCCTAGTGCGGCCCAAGCGGGACAATATGATCTAAAAGTTATAGCAACCGATCAGAGTGGTACTTCCACAAGCGATAGCTTTGTCTTGAGTGTGGTGAATAGCGCTCCGACGAATATCACATTAAATAACAGTACTGTTCCTGAAAACAGCGCTAATAATACTGTTATTGGCCTGCTAAGTGCCTCGGATAACAATACTAACGATACTCATACGTTTACTCTGATTAATAATGCCGGTGGACGATTTGCGATCGTTAATAATCAATTGGTGGTCGCTGATGGTAGCTTATTGGATTACGAAACCAACACCCAACATACAATCCGAGTCAAAGCGACTGACAATACAGGATTATCCTACGAAAACAACCTCACAATCTCTATCTCTAATGTTGCAGACGATCTAGCTGGGGTCTTGTCCTTTACCGCCGCTGCGTTTAGTGTCAACGAAAATGGTACATTAGTGAATGCCGTTACCCTGCAAAGGACTAATGGTAGCGAAGGAACTGTCAGTGTTAATGTTTTATTAAGTAATGGGACGGCGATCTTTCCCAATGACTATAATTCCCTAGCTGTCCCTGTGGTTTTTGGTCCCGGAGAAACCAGTAAAACCGTAACTCTTCCTATTGTCGATGATTCTGATTTTGAAGGGAATGAAACCCTAAATTTAACTCTCAGCAGTCCCACTGGTGGCGCAACCTTAGGGACGCAAACAACAGCTACGTTAACCATTGTTGATAATGATTTACCAACGGTTTCCCTTGCGGTTTCTCCTGCGAGTGTAACAGAGGATGGAACAATTAATCTTGTTTACACCTTCACTCGGACTGGCAATACAGCTAATCCTCTCACTGTTAGTTTTAATGTAGGAGGAACTGCAACTTTTAATAATGACTATGCTCAAAATGGTGCGGCTAGTTTTAACACTACCAGTGGAACGATTACTTTTGCTGCGGGTTCGGATACCGCAACTTTAACCATTGACCCCACAGCAGATAGTATATTTGAACAAGATGAAACAGTTAGTTTAACTCTGGTTTCTAGTGCTAATTATAATCGGGGAACAACTAATACAGTTACTAGCACCATTATTAATGATGATGTTAATGCGGGTGTTCTCTCTTTTAGCAATTCTCAATTTAGTGTGAATGAAAATGGAACTCCTGTTGTTGCTGTTACCGTCAATCGAACAGAAAATACTACAGGCGCAGTTAGTGCAACTATTAACCTAACAAATGGAACAGCAACTGCACCATCTGACTACAATAACACCGCAATTACGGTTAACTTCGCCAACGGGGAAACCAGCAAAACTGTCACCATTCCCATCGTTAACGATACTCAATTTGAACCCAATGAAACCGTCAACTTAACCCTATCTAACCCAACGGGTGGCGTAACATTAGGAACCCAGACTACAGCAGTTTTAACCATTCTTAACGATGACTTACCGCAACGGGGGACAATTAACCTCAATAACAGTAACTACACTGTTAACGAAAACGGAACAGCCAATATCACCTTAACTCGGACTAATGGAAGCGACGGGGAAGTTAGCGTTATCTTAACCCCTAGTAATGGCAGTGCAATTGCAGGAGATGATTACACTAATACACCCATAACTGTCACCTTTGCTAATGGACAAACCAGTAAAAATGTTAATTTTGATCAAGCTAATAAAGGGCTATCTTTTGATGGTAATGATTATGTTAATGTTGGGGATAAAGCGAGTTTAAAAGTTTCTAATGCCATAACCATAGAAGCATGGATTAATCCTAGTGATGATGGTATTTCTTCTCTTGGTGGTGGAGGAATTCTTGTCAATAAAGAAGGTGAATATGAAGTTGCTCGTTATGCTGACGGAACCATTCAGTGGGCATTTGCTAATAGTAATCCTCGCTGGGTTTTTATTAATACTGGTTACGTGGCTCCTCTCAATCAATGGACTCATATTGCTGTAACTTATGACTTAGGATTAATTAAAACCTATGCCAACGGCATCTTAGTCCATACTTATAACGGTTCTGGAACGATTGGAGATTCTCATCTTGATCAGAATGATTTTCGGATTGGAGGAAGGCAACACGAAAGTCAATTCTTTCAAGGTTCAATTGATGATGTACGCATTTGGAATAAAGCCCGTACACAAGCTGAAATACAAGCTGATTTTAATCGGGAATTAACTGGCAATGAAAGCGGATTAGTCGGGTATTGGAATTTTAACTCAATTAATGGTAACACAGTTCAAGATTTAAGTATTAATCAAAATAATGGTACAGTTTTTGGGGCGCAAAGTACAACAGGCTTTTCAAAATCATTCATAATTGACGACGCCATTTATGAACCGACAGAAACCGTCAACCTAACCCTTTCTAATCCCACAGGTGGCGCAACCTTAGGAACCCAACAAACCGCCACCCTAACGATTATTGATAATGACGCAGTACCGGGAGTCATTCAATTTAGCAATGGGACTTATTCCATCAATGAGAATGGAACCCCCGTTACCGCAGTTACTTTAACTCGTAGCAATGGAAGTGATGGCGCAGTTAGTGTCAGAATCAATCTAACAAATGGAACAGCAACTGCACCATCTGACTACAATAACACCGCAATTACGGTTAACTTCGCCAACGGAGGAACCAGTAAAACCGTCACCATCCCCATCATTGATGACAGTATCTTTGAAGCGACAGAAACCATCAATCTCAGTCTATCTAACCCCACCAACGGCGTAACAATCGGCTCACAAAACAGCGCAATTGTCAATATTATTGACAACGACTTTAAACCCACCTTAACCCTTACTATTAGTGGGGAACAAGTCACCGAAGGTAACACCATTCAGGGAACAGTTACCCGCAATACCGACACCACAGACCCCTTAACAGTCACCTTAGTTAATAGTGAAAATAGTCAAATTACTGTACCGACAACTGTTACTATTCCCACCGGTGCAAATTCAGCCAACTTTAATATTAATGCGGTTGATGATACCTTAATTGAACTAGCGAAAAACTACACCATTATTGCCACAGCACAAGGATTTGTTAGTGGTTCAGATACTATTGCAATCATCGACAATGATGCAGTTACGTTAACCCTCAATATTCTCCCCCCTTCTGAAGGGGGGCCAGGGGGGATCTACGAAAATGGGGGTAAAACAACAGCAACAGTTACTCGTAATCTCGTTACCGATACACCACTACAGGTACAACTATCCAGCAACAATACTAACGCCGCAACCGTCCCTGCTACTGTTATCATTCCCGCCAATCAAGCATCTGTCACCTTTGAAATAACCGGAGTTGATGATACCGTTTTAGATGGTAATCAAACAGTTACCATCACCGCCAAACCTACCTATACAGGGACAAACTTAGCAACCGATACAGGAACCGCAACCACTAATATTAATATCATCGATAACGAAAGTCCCACTTTAAAAGTCGTTATTGACAAAGATGTTATCTCAGAAACAGGAACCGCAACAGCAACCCTTACCCGTAATACTAATACCAGCAGCGACTTAATTGTTACCCTCAATTCCAGCGATACCACCGAAGCAACAGTCCCCAACACAGTAACAATTGCTGCGGGACAAACTTCAGCCACTTTCACTATTACCGGAATTAGTGACGGAATCAACGACGGTAGTCAAACAGTAATAATTACCGCTTCAGCAACAGGCTTAAATAGTGGCAGTGACAACTTAGAAATCACCGATATTAATGTTCCTGATTTAGTCCTCACTCAATTACAAGGAATCCCCCCAACTTATACAACTAAGCAGTCTCAATTCACCTACACAGTCACCAATAACGGAATTATCGCTGCGACGGGAAGTTGGAAAGACCGAGTTTATTTATCAACCGATAATAAGTTAGACACCAACGACACCTTATTAGGAGAATTTGGCTTAGGAAGTACAGAAAATCAAGCCAATTTATTACCGGGAACCTCCTACAATCGCACAGTCACTTACTTTGCTCCCCGTAATCCAGGACAATATTACCTAATTGGGGTGACAGATAACGGAAATACCGTTAATGAAGGAGTCACAATTGGGGAAAGCAATAATACAACGATTACCCCAGTCACAGTAACACCTGCTTATCGTGGTACGGTTTATTCTGACACAGAAACTGCCATCGCCGGTAATCCCGTCACTCTCCGGGGACAAGCATTAAGTAATAGTGATAATTCTCCTGTAGCGTTTGAATTTGTCAAAGTCCGGGTAGAGAATAAGGGAAATATTCGAGAGTTTGATGCGTTTACCGATGGAAATGGTAATTTTGTCCGTCAATTTACTCCCTTACCCGGAGAAGCGGGGACTTATAATATCAATGCTTATTTCCCGGGGTTTGCGAGTGAAGATACTACCCCAGAAGATAGTTTTACTCTCTTAGGAATGCGGTTTGAACAAAATGACCAATTCTTAACGCAGGTTTCCCAACGGATTACCGAAGGAACCACCTTTAATGGGTCAGTGAAACTACAAAACCTCAGTAATTTAGGATTATCGGGATTAACTGCTACAGTCAATGGTGCGCCAAGTGATTGGACAGTTAATGTCACCCCAGAGAAAACAAGTTTAGGGGGTAATGAAGAAATCACAGTCAATTACAGTATTAATGTCCCCGATGATAAATGGAGTTATTACAACTTTGGTCTGGGATTAAGTACCGCTGAAGGCGTTACCGCAAATTTACCAATACGAGTAGATGTGGCGCGACTATTACCCCGTTTAGTTGCGGATACCAGCAGTTTACAAGCTTCGATGTTGCGGGGAGGTCAAACGATAGTCGAGTTTACGGTTAGTAATCAAGGGGAAATTGCGTCAGGACAATTAAATATTCTGCTTCCTAATGCGTCTTGGTTAAAGTCCGCTTCTGCGGTTACTTTACCGTCTTTAAATCCTGGTCAATCAACTAAAGTATCCTTATTATTACAACCGTCAGCGACCCAAGAGTTGACAGTTTATAACGGAAATGTCGTTATTTCTGGGGATGAAGCATCCTTAAGCTTACCCTTTAATTTCCGAGCGATTTCGGAAGCGAAAGGGAATCTTAATATTAGTGTTGTTGATGAATTATTCTTCTTTGCAGAAGGTTCACCCAGGCTAGAAAATGCGACAATTACCCTATTAGATCCCTTTACAGGAACCGTTATTTCCTCAGAAAAAGATGCCGATGGGATATTGTCTAAAACTGATTTAGCGGAGGGGTATTATAAACTGCGGATTACTGCGGATAACCATGATAATTATGAGCAGAATATTTATATTGGTGCGGGAGAAACAGAGAATATCCAGGCATTTTTGTCAAGACAAACGGTTAAATATACTTGGACAGTAACGCCGACTGAAATTGAAGATAAATATATTATTACGGTTCAATCGACGTTTGAAACCAACGTCCCAATTCCGACGGTGGTTATTGAACCTTCATCTCTAGATTTTGCTGATTTACAAGCAGTTGGTCAAGTTATGCAAATTGACATGAAAGTTACTAATCATGGCTTAATTGCAGCGAATGACATTGCTTTAAATATAGGTGAGCATCCATTTTATAAGATTGAGCCTTTAATCAATGGGGTTGACATTTTAGCCGCTAAAAGTTCGATTACTATTCCAGTCAGAATCACCCGAATTGCTGATTTTGATACTTTAGCAAGTAGTGGTGAAATCAGTACATCTTCAGGAATTCAAGTGCCTTGTTCATTCTCGCTAGGGTTGAGTTATGATTATGAATGTGCTGGACAGAAAATTAAAAGAGCTTTTCCTATTCCTGTTCTTAATGTTGAAGGAAATTGTAATTTAAGCTTAAATCCACTTCCTTTCCCCTATCCTAGTTTTGGTGGCTCTAATGGACCTGGTGGATCTGTTAGTGGGATAGTTATTCCAGATTTTAAAGTAACTTCTTCTGACTGTGATCCTTGTAACGAAAAACTAAAACAGGCAGTTCTTAAGTGTGTTGAAAAATTTATTCCATTTACTGATTGGCAAAAATGTATTAAAGATACTTATAAGTGTGTAGCTAGTTTTGGGAATCCCTCTGGACAAAGTGGTAGTGACTATTGGACTTGTGTTAAAGCTGTTTGGAACTGTATTTATGCAACAACAAAAACTCTCCAACCCTTTAAATGGTTAAAGTATCTGGAATGTGGTTATGAAATCATTCAAGCTTGTTTATTTCCTAGTGGTGGAGATTTTGCAGGAGGAGGAGCTGCTTTTAGTGCTGATACGTCATCTTTGCTCCAGTCAAGCTCAATTCCTGAATCCGCAATAAAACTTGTAAGTGATAATTTAAAGTCTCTTCAGTACCTTATTGATGCACAAACTTTACTATTTGGAGATTTTGTTTGGTGGCAAGCAGCAGAACTAAACGAAAATACTTTTAACAATTGGGTGGGCGAATTCAATGCAAGAACTGAGGGAACGAAAGCATCTGATGTTAAGATTTCTGATCAAGAAAGAAGTGAATTATTAAGTTTAACTCCACCGGAAGGAATAACCGCATCAGATATTAACAAATTTTTAGATCGCTGGAATCGCACCATAGATTATTGGGAAGCAGGTATATTTAATTCTGAAGATGTAGAAAATGAACAAGATAAAGATTTTTTAGCGATAGATATTTGGCAAAATGCTCTAGCAAAAGCTAATGAATCTATTGAAGTTAGTGAAGCAGCAGGTTTTGCTGATTTAGGAGAGCAATTCTACGACGGTGTGCAGGAATTAAAGGAAGCCTTAGATGGTAGTGGGGGAGTCTGCGCGACAGTCAAAATCAAAATCGACCAAGAAGCAGTAATGACCCGCGCTGCCTTCCTTGGCAATTTAGAAATAGAAAACGGTAACGCAACCAACCTAACTAACCTCTCCGTTATCCTTCAAATCAAAGACCAAAACGGCAACATTGTCAACGATAAATTTGGCATTACCGACCCCATTCTTAGCAATATCACCGCCGTTGATGGGACAGGAATCTTAACCGGAGATAACCCCGACACTCCCCAAAAAGAAGGAATTGGTAGCGCACAATGGACCTTTATTCCTACCAATTTAGCCGCACCAGAAACCCCCACCCAATACAACATTGGTGGAACCCTTTCCTACCTCGAAAACGGCAAAACTATCACCGTCCCCCTCCTAGCGAGTCCTGTAACCGTCTATCCCCAAGCCGAACTTTACCTCGACTACTTCCATCAACGAGATGTCTTCGCCGATGACCCCTTCACCGATGACATTATCGAAACATCCGTCCCCTACTCCCTCGCCGTCCTCATCAGAAATGAAGGAAAAGGAGACGCAAAAAACCTGAGAATCACCTCCGGACAACCGAAAATCATCGAAAACGAAAAAGGCTTACTAATAGACTTTCAAATCATCGGTTCCGAAGTCAACGGACAAGGCGTTACCCCCTCCCTAACCGTCAACTTTGGTAATATTGAAGCCGGAGAAACCGCCGTCGCTGACTGGTTACTCAAATCCAGCCTACAAGGGAAATTCATCGACTACAAAGCCACCTTTGAACACATCAACAGCCTTGGTAAAGCTGAACTTTCCCTCATCAAAGAAGTCAAAATCCACGAACTAATTCATACAGTTCAAGTCAATCACTCCAACCCCGACAACTTACCCGACTTCCTCGTTAACGAAACCTTTGACGCACAATTTACCCCCGATATAATCTACTTTAGCAGTGGCGGAACCGCACCCGTCAAAGCCGTCAAAAACGCCACCATTGACGCAACCCCAACCCTCAGCGACTTAACTGTTCAAATTACCGCCACCGTCCAAGATGGCTGGACTTACTTCCGCTTAGATGAACCCAGCAACAGTCAATACGACATCGTTAAAATCTTGCGGTCTGACGGTACAGAAATTGGCTTAGATAACTTCTGGACAACCGACCGAACTTTCCCCGCTACTGGTCGTCCAACCTATGAAAACATCCTCCATTTCTTTGACAATAACGCCACAGGAGGAACGAAAACCTACACGGTTGTTTACACCCCCGGTGGACCCACTATTACCGACATTATTGATGTTAGTCCAGACCCACGCGCCACAGCAGTTAACGCCATTACCGTTGACTTTTCCGAACCCATACAAGCCAGTAGTTTCGATTACAATGACTTAAGCTTAACCCTAAACAATGGCACAAACTTAATCAACTCCACCGTCACCATTGTTTCCCTCTCTTCCACCCGTTATCAAATCAGCGGATTAAACACCCTAACCAACAACGATGGAGACTATATACTCACCATCAACGCCACAGGAATCCAAGACACCGGCGGTAAATTTGGTAGCGGTTCACTAACAGAAACCTGGGAGAAAACCGCTGGCGGTAATGCCGACACCACCCCACCAGTAGTAACAGATATTGCTAATCTATTAATCAACCCGCGTAATCAACCAGTTCCCTCTTTAACCGTCACCTTCTCCGAAAAAATTGACCTCAGTACCTTCACTTGGCAAGATATTACTCTCACCCGTAATAGTGGCAGCAATTTAATTAACAATACCGTCACCATTACCACCATTAACGACACCACCTATCGAATTAATGGACTAAGTGGATTAACCACAACCGATGGAACCTATAACCTGACAGTTAACGGTAGTGGAATCCAAGACTTATCCGGTAATTCAGGAAATGGAACCCAGTCCGAAACCTGGGTAATGGATACCATCGCACCCGCAATTCCTACTAATATTACAGTCACCAATCCCCTAACACCTTCAGGAATAAATATTGAAAGCGCAGACCTCGCGCCATTACAGCCTTTAACTGCATCAGGACAAACCCGAATTGATACCACCAATCCCACCATTAGTGGTCAATTAGGAGAAACCGGATTAAAAGTCTTCTTCTACGACAAAATCACCAATCAACTCTTACAACAAGCAACCGTAAACGGAAGCCAATTTAGTAGTCAAGTTCAACTTCCCTCACCTGGCGCAAAAGATATAGAAATCCGGGTAGAAGATACCGCAGGAAACACCACCAATACAACCCTAAGTCTATTTGCAGACATCACCCAACCAGTCCTTACCCAATTTATCAACGTTCCCACCTCAACCGCCAACCCCATCAACAGTATTGACGTTCAATTCTCCGAACAAATTAACCTCAATACCTTCGATAAGAGTGATGTTACCCTCACCCGTGATGGTATCCCCCTCACCCTACCTAATACAGTCACCGTTGAATATCTCTCTGATACAACCTACCGCATTAACGGATTAGGCGACGTAACCAATACCCCCGGTATCTATAGCTTACAGGTTGACGCAACCACCATCCAAGACAACGCCGGAAATAACGGCGACGCAGCCAAAACCACAAGCTTTACCATTACTCCCCCTCCCACCCCAGGAGTCACCTTAACCCAAACAGCCGGAAATACCACCGTCACCGAAGGAGGTAACACCGATACCTACTCTCTCGTCCTCAAAACCCAACCCACTGCCGATGTCACCATTACCCTAACCAGTAACAATCAAATCACCCTCAATTCAACTAGCCTTACCTTCACTACAACCAACTGGAATACTCCCCAAAACGTCACCATTACCGCAGTAGATGACACCCTAACAGAAGGAAATCAAACTGCTACCATTACCCACAATATCAGCAGTACAGATACCAACTACAACGGGTTAACCATTGGGACGGTTAATGTAACCATTCAAGACAACGACGCAGAAATAAAAGGGACAGTTTGGAATGATATTGATGGCAATGCCGTTAATAATAGCGAACCCAGTTTATCAGGATGGACAGTCTACTTAGACACCAACAATAACAACCAACTCGATACCGGAGAAACCACAACCCAAACTAATGCTAACGGCGACTATACATTTAATAACCTGCGTCCGGGTAATTATAACGTCGCTCAAGTAGTGCAAACAGGCTGGAAACAAACCTATCCCCTCCTCAATATCACCACCACAGCGGCGGATATTCCCCTCGCAATTCCCACTTTAGAACTAATTTCTCCCGCTACAAGTAATCAAACCCAACTCAACTTCAGCACCGGCAACTACACAGTTACAGAAGATGGAACCGCCATCAGCGAAATTATCATCATCCGTAGCGGAAACCTCACAGGAACAGTCACAGCCACCCTAACCTTTAGCGATGGAACCGCCAAAGGTTGCGGTTGCGCCGCTAGTTCCGTCAACAATGATTTTAACCAAAATCCCATTACCATTACCTTCGCCGAAAACGAAATCAGTAAAGTCATTCCCGTCCAAAACGCCATCTTAAATAATCCCAACGCCATCCGCATTCGGAATGACAACAAAGTCGAAGGAAACGAATCCTTTACCATCAATCTCACCAACCCCACCAGTGGCGCAACTCTGGGGAATCAAAGTCAGGCAACCGTCACCATTCTCGATGATGAATCTCCCAATAATAATCCAATCACACCGCCTATCTCCAATCCCAGTAACACCATTTCTAACTCGCAAAATACTAACGCCACCAATCTAATTAACCTCGATGATTTCTGGTCAGATTCCCGCTTTAGCAACATCAAAGGACAGGGACAAAGCATAGTTATTATTGACACCGGTGCCGACTTAAATCATCCCTTATTCGGTGCGGATGCTAATAATAATGGTATTGCTGACAAGATTATCTATCAATACGACTTTGCTGATAATGATACTGATGCCAGTGATAAAAACAATCACGGCTCCCACATTACCAGTATCGCCTCCCAAATTGCTCCCGATGCTAACTTAATTATCCTCAAAGTCTTTAAAGATAACGGTTCCGGGTACTTTGCTGACTTAGAAGAGGCCCTACAGTGGGTTAATACAAATGCGAATACATATAATGTCGCATCTGTCAACCTTTCTTTAGGAGATAATCAAAACTGGACAACCGCCACCGGACGCTATGGAATTGGCGATGAATTAGCCGCCATTGCCGGACAAAATATTCTCATAGCAGCAGCAGCGGGTAACAGTTTCTACACCTTTAACAGTACCCCCGGATTAGCCTATCCAGCAGCCGACCCGAATGTAATCTCCGTCGGTGCAGTTTGGGCCGATGATTTCGGTTCTGGCAGCTTCAGTAATGGTGCTAAAGACTATACAACCGCAGCAGACCGAATCGCCAGTTTCTCCCAACGTCATCCCCTTTTAGATGTATTTGCGCCGGGTATTTTAATCAGTGGCGCCAATGCAACTGGTGGGACAATTACCATGGGTGGCACATCTCAAGCCGTGCCTTACATTAGCGCAATTGCTACCCTTGCTCAACAGATTGCTCAAACTTATTTAGGACGGGAATTAACCTTAACTGAATTTCGTACCTTATTAGACACCACCAGCAATTTAATTATTGATGGGGATGACGAAAACGATAACGTTACCAATACAGGAATCAGTTATCCTCGAATCAATGCAATTGCTTTAGCAGAAAGCATACTCAACCTCAATGACAGTAATTCTGGCTCAGGTGTAGTTAACCCAGGAAATAACAATAATAATGGGTCCAACACGGTCACTAATACCGTCAGTTTAGTTCATAATGTCACCCTGACTGGAGGACAGATACTAACGGGAATTAACTTCGGTAATCAGCAACTTCCCAGCAATCAACCACCAACTCTGAATAACATTAATAAGAGTGGGAATGAAGATAACCCCATCAACTTTAGTCAAACTGACTTTACTTCAGCTTTCAATGATGCTGATGGTAATACTCTGGTTAAGATAGAGATTACTGCTTTACCTAATAACGGTGTTCTCCAACTGAATAATACAGCAATTGCACTCAATCAAGAAATTGCTGTCAGCGACTTAAATAATCTCACTTTTAGTCCCAATACTAACTTTAACGGGAATATTACTTTTAGTTGGAACGGGTTTGATGGGAGTGTTTATGCAGATAATGCTGCGACAGTGAATATCACTGTTAACCCAGTAGATGATGCACCAACCGTCCTCAATCCGATTACAGATGTCAATGTTGACGAAGATGCAGCTAATACCGTCATTGATTTAAACAATGTCTTCACTGATATCGATAATGACATCGCTTTAATTGTTAAATCAGTATTCGTCAATGACAATCCGGGATTAGTCACCGCTACCATCGTTGACAATCAGTTAACCCTCGACTACCAAGACAATCAATCAGGGATAGCTAATATTACAATTCGGGGAACA